>CAIYRG010000131.1 GCA_903928515.1 uncultured Alphaproteobacteria bacterium
CGCCAAAATGCCGATCCCCGATCCGATAACTTTGAGGCCGCAATCGGAATGGAAGATTATCGGCACGGCGATGCCGCGCCTCGACATCGTGCGCAAATGCACCGGCAAGGCGTCTTACAATTTCGATTTCCGCATGCCGGGATTGTTGCACGCCGCCGTGCAACGCGGGCCCACGCGCGGCGCGACAGTGAAGAGCATCGACGGCAGCGCCATGAAGAAGAGCCCCGACATCAAATCGGTGGAAAATCTCGGTTATGGCGTGGCGGTGGTGGCGACCAATCCGTGGGCGGCACGAAACGCGCTGCCGCAATTGAAGATCGCGTGGAACGCGACGCCCTATGACAGTCTCTCTTCGGAAGATATCGAGAAATCCTACGCCGACGCGCTGGCCAACACGTCAGGAAAGGTGGCCAAGCATGACGGCGATTTCGACGCGGCTGCGAAAGCGCCCGGCGCGAAATTGGTGGAAGCCGAATACACGGTGCCGTTCCTGCATCACATGTGCATGGAGCCGATGGGCTCCACGGCGTTCGTGCATGACGGCATCATAGAGATGTGGGCGCCGACCAATGGCGCCTCGGGCTTGGTCGATGGCATCGCGTTCTTGATGAATACGAAACCTGAGAACGTCGTCGTGCACCGTTCGGAATTCATCGGCGGCTCGTTCGGGCGGCGCGACCGTTTGGATCAAGACATGGAGGCCGTGCAGCTTTCCGCCAAATTGGGCGCGCCGGTGCAGGTGATCCAGAGCCGCGAGAACGATCTGCATCATGGCTATTACCGCCCCTATCAGAAGACGCGTATTCGCGCGGTGGTGGACGGTCAAGGCAATCTCACCGGCTGGCAGCACAAGATCGCGAGCCAGGCCATCGCGCATAGCGGCCATGATTTGTCGGAGCTGCAATGGACGGGCTTTGATGAATCCAAGATCGAGCCGTATCTGAAAGCGGGCGGCAGCCCGTTCTACAATATGCCGTTCGATTTCTTCTCGGTGTCGAACACGCCCTTCGGCTGGCCTTATCAAGTGCCGAACGTGCATGTCGAAGTTGTCGAGATGGAAGGGCCGCTGAAGCCGACCTATTGGCGCTCGGTCGGCACCTCGGGAAACATCTTCCAGATCGAAAGCATGATCGATGAGATGGCGGTGGCCGCGGGCGTCGCCCCACTAGCGTTCCGCAAGAAGCTGCTCGGCGACAAGCATCCACGCGGCATCAAAGTGCTCGATGAGCTGGCCGTGATGTGCAATTGGCCGGGTGTGCAGAAGCCCGGCAGCGGCACGGGCTGGGGCATCGGCTTCATGAACGGCTTCGGCGCGTATGGCGCCATCGCCATCCAGGTGCAGGTGCAAGGCAAGAGGATCGCCATCAAGCGTGTGGTCGGCGTCGCCGATCAGGGCGTGACGGTGAACAAGGATCAAACGGAAGCGCAGTGGCAGGGCGGCATCATCGACGGGCTGGCGGCGGCCATTCTGCAGCAGGTGACGCTGAAGAACGGCCAGGTGCAGCAGAGCAATTGGGGCGATTACCCCACTTTCACCCTGCGAAACGTGCCGTCGATTGAATTCAAGACCGTCGAATCCGGGCCTGCCGGTGTTGGCGGGTTGTCGGAAATGGCGACGCCTTTGGTGGCAGCACCCATCGCAAATGCGGTCTATTTCGCCACCGGCACGCGCGTGCGCGAGTTGCCTTTGGCGAAAGCCGGATTCTCGATTTAATCGGCGTTGACGGCAGGCGCAGGAACAAGTCCCCCCCGCTAGCGTTAGCCTCGCATGACCGAAAATCCCCCCAATCCGCGTCCCGTGTCCTCCCGCCTCGAAGGCCAGCCCGCGCTCGTCACGGGTGCCAGTTCCGGCATTGGCCGCGCGATAGCGCTGGGCCTGGCGCGGGCCGGTGCGGATGTGGTGGTGAATTATTCGTCCGATCCCAAAGCTGCGGAAGATGTCGCGCACGAGATCGAAGCTCTCGGCCGCCGCGCGCTTCCCGTTAAAGCTGACGTTTCCAAGGAAGACGAAGTGCTGGCGATGTATGCGGCAGCGCTTTCGCATTTCGGCACGCTGCACATTGTGGTGTGCAACGCCGGTATCCAGAAGGACGCGTCCTTCGCCGAGATGACATTGGCGCAATGGAACGCCGTGATAGGCGTCAACCTCACCGGGCAATTCTTGTGCGCGCGCGAAGCCGTGAGGGAATTCCGCAGGCGTGGCGTGGTGCAATCCGTCTCGCGCGCCAAAGGCAAGATTTTGCACATGAGTTCGGTGCACCAGGAAATCCCCTGGGCCGGGCATGCGAATTATGCAGCAAGCAAAGGCGGTATCGCCATGCTGATGAAAACGCTAGCCCAAGAAGTCGCGCCCGAAACCATCCGCGTGAACGCCATCGCGCCGGGCGCCATCCGCACGCCCATCAACACCGAGGCTTGGAACACGCCGAAGGCCTACGATGATCTGATGAAGCTGGTGCCTTACAAGCGCATCGGCGAACCCGATGATATTGCGCGCGCCGCCGTGTGGCTGGCTTCAGACGATTCCGATTACGTCACGGGCACGACGCTGTTCGTGGACGGCGGCATGACGCTCTATCCGGATTTTGCTTCGGGGGCTAGGTTCAGTCGTCCTTCTTGATGATATGCCGCATCACCAGCTGGGAGCCGAAACGGCTGACGATCACGGACGCCAGGATGATGGCGAGGATTCCGCCATACACATAGTTCTGATCCGTGACGCGGCTTAGGCCCGCTTCATAGGCGATGCACGAAAACAGCAGCGAGGCGGCCAGCAGAAGCAGGGCACGCACAAGGCGTTCGGTGGGGCCAGGCCCTCGGCCAGTGCGCATGCTCATTGCTCCAACAAATACGGGCTGACGCGATAGCGCTCGGAGCGCGTGGCGTCCGCCAAACCGTTCAGAACGGTGACAATATAAGGCGTGGTCAGTTGCGCCAGCCACTCGAACGGCCCGGCCGGATAATTCACGCCGAGCTTCATGGCAGTGTCGGCGGCGTCGGCGGTGCAAACGCCTTGCTGCACGGCGTCGGACGCTTCGTTGATCAGCATGGACACGGTGCGCGCAACGATCAGCCCCGGCGCGTCGCCGATTTCTATCGGTTTAAACCCGGCGGCGGTGAGGGCGCCCAACCCGGTTTCGCGCGACGCCTGTGGACAATGTGCGGCAAAGGCTATCGCGAGCGTCTTTCCCTGGTTCACCGGCCAGTCGAACACGCCGATCTCGGGATGGCCTTCGGCCTTGGCGCGCAGCGTCGCGGTGCGGCCATCGGTTGCGTAAAGATGCAGCTTGCCCACTTGCAAACCGGGATCGCCTTTGTGATTGCGCGCCGAGCCCGGCAGCAGCCTTACGAGGGCTTCCGACAAAGCGGTGTCGCCCGTCACCGTGATCGCGCCCGGCATTGGGGTTTGATGTTTGACTTCCGGCAGTTGCGCGGGCGTAACAGCGCCTTCGGCATAGCTGTAAAAGCCTTGGCCGCTTTTGCGGCCGAGCATGCCGCCTTCGACAAGCTCGCGCTGCACGAGTGAGGGCACGAAACGCTTGTCGCCGAAATTGGCTTCGAACACGGATTGGGTCACGGCGAAGTTCACATCATGGCCGATCAAATCCATCAATTCGCAAGGCCCCATGCGAAATCCTGCCGAGCGCAGACAGGCATCGATTTGGGGCGGCGTGGCGCGGCGTTCCTGCAACAACGCCAACGCTTCGGCATAGAAGGGCCGCGCGATGCGGTTCACGATGAAGCCGGGCGTGGAGCGGGCTTTCACCGGCGTTTTGCCCCAGCCTTGTGCGAGGGCGAACAAGCGTTCCGCGATCTCGGGCGCGGTCGCCAGCCCGCTGACGATTTCCACCAATTTCATGATCGGTGCGGGATTGAAGAAGTGCAGACCCGCGACGCGGCGCTTGTGCTGCAAGTCGCGCGCAATCGCGGTGATGGAGATGGATGAGGTGTTGCTGGCGAGGATCGTGTCCTCGGCGCAGAGCTTTTCCAATTGCGCGAACAGCGCGCGCTTGGCTTCGATATCTTCGACGATCGCCTCGACCACGAGGCCCGCAGGCGCGAGAGCGGCAAAAGCCTGCACGGGTTCGATGCGCCCGAGGATGGCGTCGCGCGTCTCAACCTCCATGCGGCCCTTCGACACCAAGCCATCAAGGCCTTCGGCAATCCGCGTCTTGGCGTAGGTCGCGGCATGTGCACGGGCATCGTAGACCAGCACCCGGTGGCCGGCCGCCGCCGCAACTTGCGCGATGCCGGCACCCATCGTGCCTGCGCCAACGATGCCGACGATTGCGTCCTTATCCATGCTGGTTTCCTAAACTCATTGGCCTAGCCGGGCCACTGCGGCTTGCGCTTGTCGAAGAAGGCGTTAACGCCCTCACGGGCTTCCGGCGTGGCACGCGCTTGCGCGATGGCATTGGCGGTATGGTTGCGGATTTCCGGCGTGATCGCGCCGGGACGAAATTCGTGGAAGAGCGATTTGATCTTTGCCATCGCGCCCGGTGCGTTGGCGTGAAGCATCGTCACATAACGCTCAACCGTATCGTCGAGTAAAAGTTCATCCACCACTTCATGGATCAGGCCAAGGCCGTGCGCCTGCTCCGCGCCGAACATCTCGGCGGTGAGCGCCAAGCGTTTCGCCGCGCGCGCGCCGATGGCGTTCACGAGGTAAGGGCCTATCACGGCGGGCACCAGGCCGAGCTTGGCTTCCGTGATGGCGAATTTTGCGCTTTTGGTGGCGATGGCGATGTCATTCGCCGCGATCAAGCCGACGCCCGCGGCATAGGCATCGCCTTGCACGCGCGCAATGGTGGGCTTGGGACATTCATAAATCGTGCGCAGCATATCGGCGAAACGCTCGGCATCCTGCACATTGGCCTCAAGGCTGCTCGTCGCCTGATGCTGCATCCAGGAGAGATCTGCACCCGCCGAAAAATTCTTGCCCTCGGCCGCCAGCACAATCACGCGCGTGTGCGGGTCTGCGCCCAAACTCGCATAGGCTTGCGTCAGTTCCGCGATGAGGGCGGCGTCCAGCGCGTTGCGCACGACGGGGCGCGCCAGAACCACACGCGCCACGCCGTCTTTGTGTTCGATGCGAATCCCTGCCACGCGAAACCTATGCCCTTTCTCTATCGAGCCCGATGACGAGTGAGGCCGCGTAACCCGCACCTTGCGGCATCACATCGGCGAATGCACCGGCCACCGGCTTTAGCATGATGTTGAATTCGGTGGCGTTCGTCACGTCGCGTTTTTCTTTGCGTGCGTTGTAAGGCGCGCGCGTGGCGAAGATGCGGTCGTTCAGATCGTCCGGGAAATAAATCTGGCTGGTCAGCATTTCTTTCGTGCCGGTCCACACTTTGTAATGAATATGCACGGTGCGGCCCCAATACCAGCCCGGATAGGTTGTTTTGAATGTCGCCTGACCGTTGGCATCGCTCATCTGCGTGCCGCGCAGGAATGTCTTGCCGATTGTGGATCGCGCGCCGCGGAATTGATGGTCGTAGCCGGAATAGAGCCCGTCGGGCCCGGCCTGCCACACATCCACGCGCGCATCGCGCACCGGCGCGCAGCCGCGCACATCGAGGATTTGCAAGGTGAGGGCGAGCGGAACACCAGCGCGTCCTTCCGTGATGTCGCTACGCACCAGATGGGAGTCGAAATAGAACGGTCCTTCGGCGGCGGTCGTGGAAAGAACGCAGGCGCCTGCCAGAGTGTCGGATTGTGCAAAGGCTCGGCTCGCAACGCTCGCGCCCGCGGCGCCTAAAAGGGCGCGACGGTTCCAGCGAGACAAAGTGCTTTGCATGCCGAAATTTACGCCGGGCTTTCAGAGCCCGCAACGCAGGCATTTTCCCGCCAAGGTCTTGTTTTCCGAGCAGAGCTTATTTTTCAGAAAGGTCCGCGAGATCGGACGGGTCGAGCGCCTCGGCCAAAGCCTTGCGCGCGCGATAGACGCGCATCTCCACCGCCTTGGCGTTGAGGCCTAAAATCGCGCCGGCCTCGGCATGCGACAGCCCTTCCAGTGCGGTGAGCATCAGAGGTTCTTTCAAGGCGCGCGGCAATTTCGCGATGGCCGCTTCGACGCGCGACAAGGCTTCGCGCGTCGCGGCTTGCTCGTCGGGGTAGGGGCCGGACGCAGGTGCCGCCTCGGTTTCTTCTTCCGATGCGCCGACAAGGCGAAACAGCCGCCGCCGCACGAAATCCTTGCGCGCGCGGTCGCGGCATTCGTTCAACGCGATACGGCGCAGCCAAACATCGAAAGGCCGGTTCACGTCGTAGCGCGGTAACGCCTCCCAGGCCGAGACGAAGGCGTCCTGCACCACGTCATAGGCTTCTTCGGCGTCGCGCAGGTAGCGGCGCACAAAACGGTAGAGCCAGCTTTTGTGGCGCACCATCAACTGGGTGAAAGCCGCGTCGTTGCCCGCCCGTATGCGGCGGACGAGTTCGGCGTCGCTCTGTTCGGTCTCTGGCAAATCGGTCATCGGTTTGCCTTGGGGCTTGCCTTGAAGAGCGCTCTCACGCGCGCATGCCCAATCAGGGCGCTTCGTTGGTAAGCGCCGCGATGATGCGGTCATCGAAGATATGCTGCTGCTCGGTCGTGAGCACGGAGCGCACGGTCAATGCGTAGACGATGGTGGCGCGCTGCAGATCGGCGATGGCGGAGCTGACTTCGTCGGTGGCCGCTTTGGTCATCGGGCCGTAATCCATGTCTTCGACCATGGCGCGCGCCAGCTTTGCATTGCCGGCGCTGATGCGCAGGCGGATCTGGGCGCGCTCACGCAAGTAATTGTCTTCGATTTCGGTGACGCGCCGTTCCTGCGTTTCCGACAGGGACATGTCGCGTTTGACGACGGTGAACACCGTCTCACGCAGAAACGGTTCCTGTGCGATCTGTGGCGGCCGGAAGAAGGCGGAGCCGAGCCACACGCCCGCGAAGCCTGCGACCAGTGCCACCAGCGCGGTGAGAGCCAGCGTGCGCAGCAATGGGGTCATAAGAACATTCAGAGCTTCATAGAGGGTGTCAGCGACGCGTCGTCGGAAAGGACGAGCGTTTCACTGTAATCGGTGTTCGGTGCCGCCATGGCAGGCAAAGCGGCCTGTCCGAAGGCCACGCCGACGATCAGCGCCAAGCCGGCCACGGCCACCTGCATCTTCAAGGTGAGGGCGGCATCGGCGCGGGCCTCGCGATGGGTGGAGATGCGATTCCACACGGCATCTTCCAATCCATCGGGAACCGAAGGACCGTTGCTCCGAAGCGCGGAGAGAGCGGCGTCGATGTTGCTCATGGAATCGGACCCAGCCGGACTGTTGGAATAACACTATACCTCCCTCATACGGCGATAAATGCCCAATCCCTCAAGGAATAGGCTGGGTTTCGCGGCTGGCGGGCCTAACGCTTTATGAATTCCCTGTGATGGCCAGGAATGGGCCAGGGATGGGCTGCGGATGGGCTTGGCGCAAACCTTTCACGCAAGAGGGCTTTTGGCGGTTCCTGCGTATCGCTAGGGTGTCAGCGAAATTGGATTCAGCGATGGCGTTTCGTCGGCAGATGGGCAAATCCGCAATTCTCACAATAGCCGCTATGGGGGCAGGCCTGCTCGCGCCGGTAGCCGCTTCCGCGCATCACGGCACGTTCCTCTTCGACAGCACGCGCGATGTGACGGTGGCGGGGACCATCAAGGATTTCCAGTGGACCAACCCGCACAGCTTCATCGTGCTGATGACGGCCGACTCTCAAGGCACCGTCCGGCAGACGGAATTCGAGGGCGAGTCGCCATCCGTGCTGACGCGCGAAGGCTTGAAGCCGACCAGCTTTCGGCCCGGCGATCATGTGCTGCTGGTGACGCATCCGCGCACCGACGGGCGGCCCGGCGGCATGTTCGTGAAGGTGACGTTGGCGGATTCGCGCTAAGGGGCGGACGCGCACTGGGGCCGCCGGCAGGCGAGCGCGCTTGCCCACTAGAAGCCCTCTAAATATAGTCAAAATTCAATATAGTCAGATTCAGGGCGACCCCGGATGGCGAAAGCGATCCGCCGAGAGTCGCTGGTGACTTGAGGGGAGGGCGGTCCGAGGGTGCTTCAGCCACCGAGTCTCGCATGCGTGATGCTGGCGGGTGCGTTTCTCGCTCCGGCTGCATCTGCACACGCGGACGAGGCCTATGACGGTGCTAGCGCCAAGGGATCACAGGGCCGGAGCTGGGCTGAGATCGCGAAGCTGCCGGATTTCTCGGGCTCATGGGAGACGGGAAAATTCACCGCTGCCAATCGCAGCAGTGAAGCCACGCCGTTCACGCCCACTTTCCAAAAAGTGCTCGATGCCAATCGCGAAGTTGCCAAAACGGGCGGCGATGTCGCGTCCAACACCAAGCTTTGCATTCCGTCCGGAACCGCGTCGGTCATGGAAGCGCCGACGCGCACGTACGAATTCCTGTATCAGCCCGGCGAGATCACCATCATCCCGCAGGATAATTATGTCCGGCATGTCTACACCGATGGCCGCGCGCATAGCCCGCACGGGCGCTTGAGTTTCGAAGGCGATTCCATCGGCCATTGGGAAGGCGATGCGCTCGTGGTGGAAACCACGTCACTCGATCCGCGCGGCGAATTCATCCACGGCGTGCGCACCGCGCAAGCCAGCCGCGACATGCACATCGTGGAGCGGATCTATCGCACCGGGCCCGAGAGCCTACGCATCGATACGACGATGTATTCGGACATCGCCTTCACGAAGCCTTACAGCCGCACCATCACTTACGATCGCGTGCCGTTTCCTATGACGGAGGAGATTTGCACGCAGAACAATCGCGATCTCGATGGCGGCGGTAGTCAGACCTTCGACATCACACCGCCGCCGCTAGACAAATAGGGAGATGATGACGCCATGAGCCGGTTTCATTTTCCGAAAGCGCTTTGCGTTGGTTTGGTATTTGCGGTCTGCGCGGTTTGCGTTGCCACAGCACAGACCCCATCGGGCGCGCAGGGGCGTAGCTATAGCGAGATCGCGCAACTTCCCGATTTCACCGGTGCGTGGGCGCTGGATCATTTCAACAATTTCAACCAGAGCGACGAGCCCATCCCGTTGAAGCCGCCTTACGACGGCATGATGGCGGAGCTGCGCCGCATCACGCACACACCGGGCGGCGATGTGCCGTCGAATTCCAAATTGTGCATGCCCAACGGCCCGTCAATGCTGGCGCCAGGCCGGCTTTATGAATTTCTCTACACGCCGGGGCAGGTGACGATTATCCCGCAGAACAACGGCGTGCGGCGGATTTATACCGATGGCCGCGCCCACCCGGCGCATTATCCGCTCAGTTTCGATGGACATTCCACCGGCCATTGGGAAGGTAAGACCTTGGTGGTGGAGACGGTCGGGTTGCGGAAAGAATCGGAGTTCATTCATGCGTTGCGGTCGCAAGACGCCAACAAGACCGTGACCATCGTGGAGCGTTTTTCTTTGAGCGCGCCAGATCACATGAGAATCGAAACGACGCTGACTTCGCCCGTGGTGTTTTCTGCGCCGTTCATATTCCGTGCGAATTATTCGCGCGTGCCCTATCCGGTGATGGAAGAGATTTGTTCCGAAAACAATCTGGCCATCGACCCGGCGACAGGCGAACAGGTGTTTCCATCGGCGCCCGCCAACGACCACACCGGAATATCCTCTGGCATATCCAAGGAGTAGGCGAGACCATGCGTTGCTTGCACGCCGCGATTGCCGCTCTTCTTCTGTCCGCCACTTGCGCTGCGGCCGAAGATGCGCCCGCTTTGTATGTGGTCTCGCCTTCGGGGCCGCAGGGTGCGAGTTGGGCAGAGCTTGCGAAGCTGCCTGATTGGAGCGGGGCGTGGCAATTGGACCTGCATGCCGATCCGCGCCAGAGCGGGGCGGCCATTCCGTTCACGCCCGCCTATGACGCCATTTTGAAAAAGCTGCGCGCCATCGGCAACAATGCCGGGGACTCGCCGGGCAATGCCAAATTGTGCATTCCCATTGGCCCGGTTTTCCAAACGCCGCTGATGCTGTCGGAATTCCTCTATCAGCCCGGCCTGGCGCTGATGGTCTCGGAAAAACGCGACATCCAACGCATCTACACCGATGGACGGCCGCACAACAAAGTGCCGGCCGGGTTCTATGGCGATACGATCGGCCATTGGGAAGGCGATGCTTTGGTCACCGACACGGTCAATCTGCGGCCCGATGGGGAATTGTTCTATGCTATGAAGATCGGCGCTGCGGGTAAGGACATCCACATCATCGAACGCTTTCATGAAGATGCCCCGAACCATATCCGCATCGATGTGACGATGGTGTCGCCGACCACCTTCACCGCGCCCATGCACGAGAGCACGCAGTTCACCCGCGTGAAATTTCTGGTGGGAGAAAATGTGTGCGCCCAGAACAACCGCGACGTCGATCCGTTCGGAGCGCAACAATTCGACCTTAACCGCGCGCCGCCGAAACCGCTGCCGGCCGCGAAACCGTGACATTCAGAGATAGATAAATGTGTTTGCGTAATATGCTTGTAACGGCGGCGTTGTGCGCGCCGCTGTTGATCGCGACGCCGTTTGCCGGTTCGTCGATGGCCGCGTCCAGCGATGCGGCGACTGCCGACGCGGCGACGCCAGCCAATGGCGATGTTGCGCCGGCCACCAAAGCGGGCCGCA
>CAIYRG010000132.1 GCA_903928515.1 uncultured Alphaproteobacteria bacterium
CCATTGCCCAGAACACCACCTCCCCTGCCCCGGCCGCTCAGGCGGACCAAAGCCGCAACTTCGCGATTCCGGCAGGTTCTCTTGCCGACGCTCTAAAAGCTTTTGGCGCCCAGTCGGGCATGCGCGTGTCGGTGGATGCCGCGAACATCGCGGGCGTGACCTCGCATGGCGCAACCGGGAAACTGTCGCCGCAGGAAGCCCTCGCCCGGCTGTTCGAAGGCACCGGCTTTGCCTCCGCCATCACCGGCAACGCCGTGACCTTGGTTTCACCCGCACAAGCCAGCGGTAGCGCCATTCAACTCGGTACCGCACGCGTCGAAGGCGACAACAATCCAGACGCCAACCCCTATGCGGACCCGGACGCGCCGTATAAGGCCGACCGCCTTTCGTCGAGCAAGTTCACCGAGCCGGTGCTGAACACGCCCCGCACCGTCACGGTCCTTACCAAAGAAGCGTTGGAAGACAAGAACGCGACGACGCTGCGCGAAGTCGCGCGTTCGACCGCCGGCGTCACCTTGGGTTCGGGCGAAGGCGGGAACGCATTCGGCGACCGTTTCTTCATTCGCGGCTTCGACGCCCGTAACGACATCTTTGTCGATGGCGTTCGCGACCCCGGCGTTCTCATCCGCGAGAATTACGACACCGAGCAGGTGGAAATTCTGCGCGGCCCGGCATCGTCCTTCGCCGGACGCGGCACCACCGGCGGCGCGATCAACATCGCCACCAAGCAGGCAACCGACGGCAATTTCTACAAGGCGGAAGCGACAGGCGGCTTCAACGACAGCCAGAAGCGGCTCACGCTCGACGTCAATCAGGTGGTTAGCCCCGATCTGGGTGTGCGCCTGAACGGCTTGATCCAAGACTCAGATGTCGCGGGCCGCGACTTCACGACCGACGACCGCCGCGGCATCGCCGGTGCCGCCACCTATCACCCGATGGAAAGCCTGACGGTGAAGGCAAATTATTCGTATACGGACCTTTACGGCCTGCCCGATTTCGGCGTGCCTTACAATCCGGTGACACGCCAGCCCGTCACGGAATCGGACGTATCGCGCAACACCTATTATGGTGTCATCAATCGCGACTTCACCAAATCCGAGCAAGCGCAAGGATCGCTGGATGCCCAGTGGAAACCGACCGATTGGCTGACGCTGGAAAACGACGTGCGCCAGAGCCATTCGCTTCTGAATTACATCGGCACGATCCCGGAAAACCCCAGCGCCACCGCTGCTACGACCAAGGCGTTTTCGTCATCGACGACGCATTTCTCGGGCTACACCCAGCTCAACGCGCAAAGCCGTTACGAGCCCGTCACCGTTGTGGTCGATCAGCCGCAAGCTACCGCCACCTTCGATACCGGGCCCGTCAAGAACACCGCCGTTATGGGCGCCGAGTTCTCCAGCGAACATCTCAGCATTCGCGGCTATACCGGCCTGACCTCCGAACTCACCACCGGGCCTGTCGCATTCGCCTCATCCGGCGCGCCCATCGTCAGCATCTACGATCCGATCCATATCGTGAAGACCAAGAACGTGCCCGCGCTCGCAGCCAATCCGCTGCGCTACAATGTGGACACCAGCGCCTATTATTTGATGGATACGGCGAACTACAACGATCTGGTCATCGTCAACGGCGGCATCCGTGCCGACAATTACAAGATCACGTCCGCGAACAGCACAAGCTCGCGCAGCGATAATTCGGACATCACGAGTTACAATGCCGGCATCGTGGTGAAGCCATTGCCGGAAGCCAGCGTCTACGCTGCGTATGCAACGGCAGCAGACCCGGTGGGTTCGGAACTGGACGCGACATCGAGTGCGTATGGCGGCCTTGCCGCGACCCAGCCGACCACGCAGATCTTCGGACCGCAGAAAAGCGATTCCTACGAAGTCGGCGTGAAGTGGGCGCTGTTCGATCAGCACCTGCTGGCAACGGCATCCGCGTTCCAGACGGACGTTTCCAACGCGCGTGAAACCGCACCCGCGGGCCTGCCGGGTTACACCAGCGGTCAGATCGTGGCGGGCGCGGAATATCGTGTGCGCGGTGTGGACTTCGAAGCGGCCGGCAAGATCACCGACAAGTGGAGCCTGATGGCGGGTTGGGTGATCATGGACCCGAAGATCACGAAATCCATCGTGCCGACGAATGTTGGATTGCAGCTCGCCAACATCGCGCCGCAATCGTTCAACCTTCTGACAAAGTATCAGTTAACCGATTGGTTGGAGCTTGGCGGACAAGCCGTGCACGGTTCCCAAATCAAAGACGGTTCGTTGCTTGCAGCGAATGGCGGCGTGGCCTATCCGAACCCGCCCCATCCCACAATTCTGCCGTCGTACTGGCGCTTCGATGCCTTCGCGGAAGCCAAAGTTACCGACAACATCACTATGAAGCTTTACGGGCAAAACCTCTTCGACAAGACCTATTATGACTCCCTATACCAAAGCGCGGTGCCGTTCATTAGGGTGGCGCCCGGCCGTGCAGTGTATCTGGAAGCGGCTGTGAAGTTCTAAGGCGAGACATGCTGATCTGCATACCCGATGTCTTGAGCAAACATGATGTGGCGGATTTCCGCCGCATCATGGATGCCGAGGAATGGGAAGACGGCAAATCGACAGCAGGCGCGCAATCGGCGGAAGTGAAGCAGAACGATCAGCTTCCGCCTGATAGCAAGGTCTCGCGCGAACTCGGCAAACGCGTCGTGTCCGCACTCACCGCCAACACGTTGTTCATTTCGGCGGCCGTACCGCTGCGAATTTTTCCGCCTCTCTTCAATCGCTATGTGCCGGGCAAGTTCTTCGGCTCGCATGTCGACAATTGCATTCGCGGCGACTACCTGACCGGCATGCGCATCCGCACCGATCTGTCGGTGACTGTCTTTCTGTCGGAGCCGGATGAATATGACGGCGGCGAATTGGTGGTGGAAGACACCTACGGCGAGCACAAAGTGAAGCTGCCGGCGGGCCATGCCGTGGTGTATCCCGCAACAAGCTTGCATCTGGTGACACCTGTGACGCGCGGCACGCGTTACGGTTCGTTCTTCTGGGTGCAAAGCATGATCAAGGACGATCATGCGCGGCGCTTGACCTACGACATGGACAACGCGCTGCAAAAGCTGGTCGACCGCCTAGGGCGGAACGACGACGAAGTCCGCAAGCTGACAAACATCTATCACAACCTCATCCGCTACTGGGCTGAGGTCTGAGATGACGCCTTTCTGCACAGCTTACAGCATGCGCCTTGCCATTCGCAGAGAATGCGAGGCATGCGCATGAACATGCAGGTCTCGCAGGACGTTTTCGATGCGGCCGACGCGCACCCTCTTGCGCGCATCGTGAGCCAAGAGCGGCCTGTCAAAAACCGCATCTACGCCACGCTCGTCACCATCGTGGCGCATCTCATCGTGATCGCCGGGCTCGTCGGGGGACTTCACCAAGTGCAGGTCGTACATCAGCCTGCCGAGATCAACCTGCAGATCGAGCCCGACAAAAAAGACCTGAACGATCCACCGCCGCCACACGCGCCGGTGCTGCCCGAGCCCACTGTCGTCACCGTGCCGATACCGGAATTGGACATCGCAGCGCCGCCGAGCCCTATCGTTGCTGCGCCCGCGACGCCAGCGCCGCCTCCGGTAGCAGCGTCTACGCCCAGCACGTCAACGACGAACCCGAATGCTGCACCGACATGGCAAGGGTTGATACTGAGCTGTATCAATCAGGCACTACGCTACCCAGCAGATGCACTTTTTCATAATCAAAGGGGCATTGCCTATATCCGCGTCACGATAGACCGCGACGGGAATGTCCTGACAGAGAAGATCGACAAGAGTTCCGGTCATGATCTGCTCGACCAAGAAGCTTTGGCCGTTTTGCTACGCTTGCAACCATTGCCGAAACCTCCCGCGGAGGTTCCCGGAAATCCCATCGAACTTATCATACCAATAGAATTTTCTCAGAAAACGCACCGCTGATCAGCGGCGCCCCTCGACGATGGAGAAATATTCCGTCGTGCCTTTCAGCGCACCCGTGTCGTGATAGCGCGACCAGGTATCTCCGACCTTGCGGCCCACCGGCTCTTCCTCGCAATTCGGCTTCGCGCCGGGGAAGATGCGGCACCACGACCATGTGCCATTCTCTTCGCGCATGAACCACGTGCCTTCTTGCCCGACGACACCGGCAAGCGCACCGGCATCGGGGCGTCCATCCCATGAGAAGCGGATGAAGGTGCCATCGGGATTGACCCAAGTGTGGCACTCGAACTTGCCGTCCTCTTTGCAGATGCGCGTGGCGTTGAAATAGATTTTCATCCATTTCTGCGCTTCCGGCGTGTTGGCGGCATAATCGGTGGCAAACGCGGGCGTTGCGGCAGCCGCGCACATCGCCAAGCCGAGAAGAAATTTTTTCATCGCGTAATCCTTATTTTCTCAGCGATGACCCGCGACGAGCTGAAAATGCTCGGCTGGCCAATTGGCGCTTCCCGGATGATCCCATTCGTCACCGAGCTTTCGCTGCGGCTCGTCTTGGCAAAGCGGCTTCGCGGTTGGGCCGTTCTTGCGGCAGAGCTGGAATTTGCCCGGCTCGCCCTCCAGCCACCACGTACCTTCCAAGCCGTGAACGCCTTGCATCGGCACGCCTTCCACCATGATGTTGGGCCGTGAATCCCACGAGAACAACACAAGCGTGCCGTCGGCCTTCATCCAGTTGTGACATTCGAAAATGCCGGCAGCGGTGCAGATCAGCGTGTTGCCGAAATAGGCCTTCATCCAATTCTGCGCTTCCGGCGAAGACGCAGCATAGGTCGCGGCAGACGCGGGATTAGCGAGCCCGGCGAGAATTCCAATGGCAATAGCGGCGCGACGCATCTGCGATCAGCCTTGTTAATTGTTGTAACCCTTCGGCACGCACAATTTCTCGACCATCGGCTTGTCGCGATGGCGTGTCAGCGTGAGCGTGTAGGAATACGGTTTGGCCAGCGCGGAGTCGTTGATGGTCGTGGCGATCTGCATCGTGTTGGCGCCCGTGAAAGAGATGCGCTCCACGATGTGCTGATCGCCCTCGCCGACAAAACCATCCACCAGCGGCAGATGCGGCAACAGACCGATCGTGTCGATCACGAAAATCTTACCCTCCCAATGGCCGATAGATTCGCCGCCATAGGTGAGATCGGGATCGTCAATATGCTTGTCGCGGTTCGTGTAGATGCGCCGTACTTGGTTGTCTTCCGGCACAATGGTGAGGCGGCCGGGCGTGAATAGGAACTGATACTGCATGCCCTTCTCATTCATCATCGTGGGCATGCCGTTGGGCTCGCATTCGTTCAGCCCGTTGTCGATCTTGCCGCTTTTCGCCTTTGCCTTAGCGTCGGCGAATTTCTTGGCGTCGTCGGAGGCGACCCAAAACGCCGCACCGCTCGCCACAGGGCTGGGAATCGCGGCGACCAGCCATGTGCCGGTGAAATCGGGGAGTTTGGCAATGTCGTCCCAGGTTTCGGATTTCAATTGTGCGTCGGCCGCTTGCGCGACACCCGCAACGGCAAGAACACCTGCAAACGCGGCGCTCGCGAAGATACGCTTGCGGCGATCGAAGAACCCCATGAACTCCCCCTGAATTCGGTTCGGCAGAATTATTCGCTCGCCGGTTTTTCCGGGATGCCGCCATTGAGTTGACGCACGCCGCCGGGCCCACCGGGCTCGCCTTCATGCGTCTGTTCGAGCAACCGGCCATCGGGAAGCCATATCTTGTTGAAGAAGCCGCCGTTGCGGCCGTCCTTCAATGGGTGGACTTCCAGCTTCACCTTGTCGCCCGGCGAGATGCTGCGCTTCGACCAGCCGATGCGCGACAGCGCATTCGGACTGCCGCCTTCGACTGCCCACGTTTCTTGCGCGCCTTGTGCGTTGGTGACGTAGACCCAGATATACGTGTGCGGGTTCGTCCAATCGAATTGCTTGATCGTGCCTTCGAACTGCGCGGTCTTGCGCATATCGAACATCGCATAGGAATGATGCGCTGCAGCGGGCACCGCACCACCAAGCATCAACGGCAAGGCCAATGCCCAAATCTTGCTTCTGGCGAACGCTGCCATTGCTCCCTCCCGCGCTGTCTTCTTATTTTTTCCTATATTTGACGCCCCCTTGGCCAAGTCAATTGCGGCGTCGCGAGCCTGCCCTGGCATACCAGGCGAGTCTGCGGTTTGGCTGCGTTTTGATCGGTTCTGCGGACGGATTCCTCTGCTTGCCTGCGCGCTCTTGGGTTAGGCTTCGCTTGGGAATGAGGACGCGCACTTAAGATTCGCGCCTCGCATGCGGAAACAAAGGGGCTGACAATGGTGAAACGGCGCGATGCTGCCGACGGGAAAACTCCGTCCGGCGCGACGCTTGGCAGGCGCAACTTTCTGAAGAGCGCAACGCTCGGCGGCGCTGCAGCGGTGGCAGCACCCGTTGCGGCCGTCGCCGCACCAAAGGCAAGCATCAACCAGGCAGCAAGCAACGAGCCGCGCTTGAGCACGAAAGTGCATCCGCTGTCCTCCGAATTGGAATGTGCGGCTTCCGCCCTGCCGCCCGGTGCTGGCCCCAAACAGCAAAGCTCCGGCAGCGATTACATGATCGATGCGATGCGCGCCTGCGGCATCAAACACGTCGCCGCCATTCCCGGCAACACGTTCAAGTCGATGCACGAATCCGTGATCAATTACGGCATGCTGACCCAGCCGGAGATGCGCCACCTCACCATCACGCATGAGGAGGTGGCCGTGGCGATGGCGCATGGCTATTTCAAAGTATCAGGCAAACCGGCTGCCGCGCTCGTGCATGGCGTTGTCGGGCTGCAACACGCGACGATGGCGCTCTACAACGCCTATTGCGACCGTGTGCCGTTGTTCTGCTTTGTCGGCGTGCGCCTGGATGCCGCAAAGCGCACGACGCCCACCGATTGGCTGCACACCGCCTTCGATGGTCCGTCACTGACGCGCGAATTCACCAAATGGGACGACACACCGGGATCGCTGACGCATTTCGGCGAGTCCATGATCCGTGGCTACAAATTCGCGATGACGCCGCCTTACGGCCCGGTCGTCTTGGGTTGCGATCAGGACTTGCAGGAAATGGACGTGCCCGCCGGGCAAGCGCCGTTGATCCCGAAGCTGACATTGGACTCCTTCCCCGTGGGCGAGGAAGGTGCTGTGCGCGAAGCAGCAAAGATGCTCGTGGCGGCGGAGAACCCGATCATCGTCGCAGACCGCGCCGCACGCACACCACTTGGCATGAAGCTGGTGATCGAACTCGCCGAGACGCTGCAAGCCGGCGTAATCGACCAAGGCGGCCGCGTGAATTTCCCTTGGCGTCATCCGCTGAACGTGACGTTCGCGCAGGAGATTGTCGCCAGCAGTGCGGACTGCGTGATCGGCCTTGAACTCACCGATTTCTATTTCACCGCGAAGCCCTTCGCGAAGGCCAAAAAGATCAGCATCAATTCCGCCGATCTGTTTATGAAATCGACTTATCAGGAATTCCAGCGTTACCAGGAAGTCGATCTCTCCATCGCCGCCGACGCGGAAGCCACGCTTCCCTTGCTGATCGAAGCCGTCAAGAAAGAGATGGCGGCGAACAAACGCTCTCCCGCCAAAGCACGCGGCGAAAAGCTCGGCCAATTCCACAAACAGGCGATGGATCGCACGAAACAGGCTTGGGCTGTCGGTTGGGACGGTGCGCCGATCTCCGTCGGCCGCATGACGATGGAATTGTACGATGTCATCCGCAAAGAGGATTGGGGCCTCACCGGGCACTTCGCCGATCCCACGCGCCTGTGGGAGGGCGATGCGCATTACCGGCACAATGGCGCCTCGGGCGGCTCGGGCGTCGGCTACGATTGCACATCCAGCCTCGGCGCTGCGTTAGCGCATCAGGAAGAAGGCCGCATCGCGATCGCCATGGTCGGCGACGGCGATATGATGATGTCGCCAGGCGTGATGTGGACGGCAGCGCACGAGCGTCTGCCCGTGCTCTACGTCGTGCACAACAATCATGCCTGGAATCAGGAATTGATCTGGGTGCAAGGGATCGCGGGACGACGCTCGCGCGGGGCCACACGCTGCGGCATCGGCAACACGATGGAAAATCCCTATATCGATTTCGGCGCGATGGCGAAGAGCATGGGCGTGTACGGCGAGACAGTGAAAGACCCGAAGGATTTGGGCGCGGCCTACCGGCGCGCAGTGGACGTGGTGAAGAAAGGCGAACCGGCCGTCGTTGACGTCTGGTCGCAATCGCGGTGAGCCCCCATGAATAGAAAAATCAAAAAAACACCCGCCCTCGCCTTTGCACTTCTGATTGCCGCGCCTTCTGCCTTCGCGGCGGAAACCGGCGACGCCACAAAGGGCCAGCAGACCTTCATGGCCCTGCATTGCTATGTATGCCACGGCACGCAGGGCAATGGCGGCGCTGCGAACTATCCGAAGCTCGCACCAAATCCCCTGCCCGTCGAAGGCATCCAGGCGGAGCTGCGCAGCCCGCGCCAAGCGATGCCGCGCTACACGCCAAGCATGGTGTCGGACCAGGACATCGCCGACATCCACGCTTATCTCGCGTCGATTCCGCCGAGCCTAAACGCCTCCGATATTCCTTTGCTGAATCACTGAGAAAGCAGTCTGGAATCGTTCTCGAAACAGCACAATTACCGGTGAATCCGGCACTCGCGGGCGCGCGTGCGCTCCATTATGCTCGATTCAAATAACAGCCTCGGGAGGCAATTTTGGCAAAGAAGGAAGGCGTCACGCAGGCGCCCGAGACGACAAGCGCGAAATTTGGACGCCGCAATTTCCTGAAAAGCGCAGCCTTGGGCGGCGCGGCTGCCGCCGCTGCCCCTTTGAGCGCTGCGCAAGCCGCGACCGCAAAAGCCTCAACCAAAGCCGCACCCGGCAGCGTCCGCAATTCGACGAGCATCCGCCCCGGCGCGAGCCAGGAACAGGAATGCGCCGTGCCACCGCAAGCCACCGGCATGGTCCAAATGACCTGCGGCAGCGACTACATGGTCGATGCGCTGAAGCATGTCGGCATCGAGCACATCGTCGCCATCCCCGGCTCGACGTTCAAAGGCCTGCATGAGTCCGTAATCAATTACGGCATGATCAACGCGCCGCATCTCGATCACATCACGGTGACGCACGAGGAATGTTCGGTCGCATTCTGCCATGGCTACCAAAAAGTCTCCGGCAAGACCGCCGCTGCGATGGTGCATGCCACTGTGGGCCTGCAGCATGCCTCCATGGCAATCTACAACGCCTATTGCGATCGCGTGCCCGTGATGGTGATCACGGCGGCGCATCTGGCCTCTGACGCACGCTCGACGCCGACCGACTGGATTCACACGGTGAACGACGGCCCGTCGCTGACGCGCGAATTCACCAAATGGGACGATACACCGGGATCGCTCACCCATTGGGGCGAGTCGGTCGTGCGCGGCTGGCGCTTCGCCATGACGCCGCCCTATGGGCCTGTGGTGCTGGCTGCCGATCAGGAATTGCAGGAAATGGATTTGCCGGGCGGCAAGGCCCCGCCGCTTCCCGCCTTTGCCCCGCCGGAAGTGGCGCGCGGCGATGACAACGCCGTACGTGCCGCAGCCCAGATGCTGGTGAACGCACAGAACCCGCTCATCGTTGCCGACCGCGCGGCACGCACACCGGAAGGCTTGCGCCTGATGGTGGAGCTGGCCGAGACGCTGCAATGTGGCGTCTACGATTACGGCGGCCGCATGAACTTCCCCTGGCGCCATCCGCTGAACGTGTCGTCGGCGCTGGACTACGTGCACGGCGATGTGGACCTGATCCTCGGCCTCGAACTCACCGAATGGTCGTTCCTGGTGAAAGGTTTCCCGGCGAACGCGAAACGCATCAACATCAATGTCGCCGAATTGTTCATGCGCGCCTCGTATCAAGAGTACGAACGCTACGCGGCGGCCGACATTTCCATCAGCGCCGATGCCGAAGCCACGCTTCCCGCGCTGATCGAAGCGATCAAGCAATTGCAGAAGGGCAGCAAATCGGCCCTGAAAGCGCGCGGCGACAAACTTGCGGGCTATCACAAGCAAGCGCTGGCGCGTTCGCGCGAAATGGCCGCCACGGGCTGGGACTCAAAACCCATCTCGACCTCGCGTTTGTGCGCGGAACTTTACGACGTCATCCGCGACGAGAAATGGGGCCTGACAAGTGGTGTGACGCCGCTGGGCAACCGTCCCGAACAGCTTTGGGATGCCAACGAGCATCATCAATATATCGGATCATCCGGCGGCTCCGGCGTCGGCAACACCGTCACATCGTCCATCGGCGCGGCCCTGGCGCACAAGGAACAGGGGCGCATCGCCGTGACCATCGGCGGCGACGGCGATTTCATGATGTGCCCCGGCGCGTTGTGGACGGCGGCGCACGAGCAGTTACCGCTGCTCTATGTGGTGCACAACAATCACGCTTGGTTCCAGGAAGTGATGTACGTGCAGCGCATGGCGAACAAGCGCAACCGCGGCATTGATCGCATCAACATCGGCACGACCATGAACGACCCGCAGATCAACATCGCGGGGCTGGTGAAGAACATGGGCGTCTACACCGAACTGGTGCAGGAACCCGGCGATCTGCGCGCGGCCTATCAGCGCGCATTGGCGGTGGTGAAGAAAGGCGAGCCCGCGCTCGTCGATGTCTGGTCGCAGGGACGCTAAGAACCATGAAAACGACAACCACACTTCTGATCGCTGCGGCGACCTTTGCTTTCACAGGTGCCGCCTTCGCCGCCGACAGCGGCAACGCCGAAAACGGCAAGGCGCTTTACATGCGCGACGGCTGCTACGAGTGCCACACCACGGTTGGCATGGGCGGCGGCAATGCGGGCCCGAAGCTGGCGCCCAATCCGTTGCCGATTGAAGGCATAGTGGCCGAGTTGCGCCACCCCCGGCAGAATATGCCGCAATATTCGGAAAAGGTGATTTCGGATGCCGAGATCGCCGATATTCGGGCCTATCTCGCAACCATCCCGGATGGGCTGCATGCCAAAGACATACCGATGCTCAATCATTAAAGCTGGCACCGAATCCGGGACGATTCTCGGATATATCTTCCAACGGAAGCAATCTGCCCTCGCAGGCGATCGCACCGATCTCTACAATGAATTCACATCAATTTATGGGAGGCACTTTTGGCTGAGAAAAAAGACGCCCGGCAGGCGTCTGAAACTGCTGACGGCGTAACCGTTGGGCGCCGCAATTTCTTGAAGAGCGCAGCCTTGGGTGGCGCGGCTGCCGCCGCAGCGCCCTTGAGCGCCGCGCAAGCCGCGAACGCAACCGTTTCCACGAAGGCCGCACCGGGGAGCGTGCGCAACACGTCGAGCCTGCTGCCCGGCGTGACCCAAGAACAGGAATGTGCCGTACCACCCGCCTCGACGGCGAGCCCTGTGGCATCGGGCTGGGGCGGCGACTACATGGTCGACACCCTCAAGCATGTGGGCATCGAACACATCGCCCTCATTCCCGGTTCGACGTTCAAGGGCTTTCAAGAGTCCGTGGTCAATTACGGAATGCTCAACGCGCCGAAATTCGACCTCATCACCGTGACGCATGAAGAGCACGCAGCCGGCTTCTGTCAGGGCTACCAGAAAGTGACCGGCAAGCCGATGGCCTGCATGGTGCACGCCACCGTGGGTTTGCAGCACGCCTCTATTTCCATCTACGAGGCCTTTGCCGACCGCGTGCCGATGATCGTGATCACGGCGGCGCATTTCGCCGCCGAAAAGCGCGGAACACCCGTCGATTGGTTCCACACGGTCAACGACGGCCCGGCGCTGACGCGCGAATTCACCAAATGGGATGACACGCCGGGATCGCTGACGCACTGGGGCGAATCCATGGTGCGCGGCTGGCGCTTCGCGATGACGCCGCCCTATGGCCCGATCGTGCTGGCCGCCGATCAGGAATTGCAGGAAATGGAACTGCCGGAGGGCAAGGCGCCGCCGCTACCGGCCTTCACGCCGCCTTCGGTGGCGATGGGCGACGCTAACGCCGTGCGCGCCGCAGCGCAGATGCTGGTGAACGCGCAGAACCCGCTCATCCTTGCCGACCGTTGCGCGCGTACGCCGCAAGGCCTGAAGTTGCTGATTGAATTGGCGGAGACGTTGCAATGCGGCGTCATCGACATGGGCGGGCGCATGAACTTCCCCTGGCGCCATCCGCTGAACATGACGCAAGCCGTGGAATTTGCCTCGTCGGGCTGTGACCTTCTGCTCGGATTGGAGCTGACCGACTGGGCGTTCCAGTTGCGGAAATATCCGGCGACCGCCAAGCGCATCAACATCAACGCCGCCGAAATCTTCATGCGCGCCACGTATCAAGATTTCGAACGCTATGTGCCCGCAGACATCCAGATCAGCGCGGACGCCGAAGCGACGCTTCCCGAGCTGATCGAAGCGGTCAAGCAATTGCAGAAGACCAGCAAGTCTGCGTTGAAGACGCGTGGCGACAAGCTGGCCGGTTTCCACAAAATGGCGCTGGAGCGTTCGAAGGAAGAAGCGTCCGTGGGTTGGAATGACACCCCCATCGCGGTGCCGCGATTCCACGCAGAGCTTTACGACCTCATCAAAGATGACCCGAACTGGGCCTTGTCGTTTGCCTCCAACGCCCATCCTCCCAAAATGTGGGACGCGAAGGAGCACTGGCAATGGATCGGCGGAAACAACGGTAGCGGCAACACCTGCGTGACCTCCTGTGGTGCTGCTCTGGGGCAGAAGGAATCGGGACGCTATTCGATCACCATCGGCGGCGACGGCGACTTCATGATGTGCCCCGGCGCGATCTGGACGGCCGCGCATCATCAGCTGCCGCTGCTTTACGTGGTGCACAACAACCACGCCTGGATGCAGGAGCAGATGTGGGTGCAGCGCGTGGCCAACCGGCGCAACCGCGGCGTCGACCGCGAGATGATCGGCAACACCATGATGGACCCGAACATGGAGCTCGCAGGCCTTGCCAAGAGCTTGGGCGTGTACGCGGAGAAGGTGACGGAGCCCGGCGATCTGCGCGGCGCGTTCCAGCGCGCACTCGCGATTGTGAAGAAGAACGAGCCCGCGCTGATCGACGTTTGGGCACAAGGCCGCTGAGGGAGCGATGACCATGAAAACCACACATTTGCTTCTGATCGCTGCTGCGTCTCTTACGTTCTCGGGTGCAGCGTTCGCCGCGGATTCCGGCAATGCGGAAAACGGCAAAAAGCTGTTCTTGCGCAGTTGTTATGAATGCCACGGCACCACCGGTATGGGCGCCGGCGCCGTCGGCGCAAAGCTGGCCCCCAATCCGATCCCCGTGGAAGGCTTCATCGCCGAGCTGCGCCATCCGCGGCAAGCTATGCCGCAATATTCGCCATCGGTGATTTCAGATGCGGAGATCGCCGACATCCACGCCTATCTGGCGACCATCCCGGAAGGGCCAAAGGTCAAGGACATTCCGATCCTGGATAGCATCGGGAAAGACAAGAAATAGACTTCACGGAACGGGCCCTCGCGGGGCCCGTTTTCGTTTGGGGGATAGGGCAAATACGGCGCGCGTGGGCTGCTTTATGCTGATTCCAAACATGATCTTCGGGGAGGCAATTTTGGCCAAGAAGAACGACGCCACGACAGCGTCTGAAAAGAAACCGGCGTCCGAAACCGCTGGCGCGAAACTCGCGCGCCGCAATTTCCTGAAAAGTGCAGCCTTGGGCGGCGCGGCCGCAGCCGCCGCGCCCTTGAGCGCAGCCCATGCGGCAACCGCAAAAGCCTCCACAAAGTCCGCGCCCGGCAGCGTGCGCAATTCGACGCGCGTACTGCCCGGAGCGACCATCGAACAGGAATGCGCCGTGCCACCCGCCGCCACCGTAACCGGCGGCGTGAAAATGAGCTGCGGCAGCGACTACATGATCGATTGCCTCAAGCATGTGGGCATCGAACATATCATCGCCATTCCCGGCTCGACGTTCAAAGGCCTGCACGAATCCGTAATCAATTACGGCATCGTCAACCCGCCGAGCCTCGATCTCCTCACCGTCACGCACGAAGAAGCTGCTATCGGCTTCTGTCAGGGCTACCAGAAAATCTCCGGTAAGCCGATGGCGGCGATCGTGCATGCCACGGTGGGCCTGCAGCACGCCTCCATGGCGATCTACGAAGCCTTCGTGGATCGGGTGCCGATGATCGTGGTCACCGCCGCACACATGGTGGCCGAACACCGCGAGACGCCGGTGGACTGGATTCACTCGGTGAATGACGGACCGGCGCTCACACGCGAGTTCACCAAGTGGGACGACACGCCGGGATCGTTGACGCATTGGGGCGAATCCGTGGTGCGCGGCTGGCGCTTCGCGATGACGCCGCCTTACGGCCCCATCGTGCTCGCGGCCGATCAGGACTTGCAGGAAATGGAAGTCCCTGAGGGCAAAGCGCCGCCCTTACCGCCTTTCACGCCGCCTTCGATCGCGCAGGGCGACATCAACGCGGTGCGCGAAGCGGCAAAGCTGCTGGTGAATGCACAAAACCCCATCATCATCGCCGACCGCGCAGCGCGTACGCCGCAAGGTCTGAAGCTGATGATCGAGTTGGCGGAGACCCTGCAATGCGGCGTCGTCGACAACGGCAATCGCATGAACTTCCCCTGGCGTCATCCGCTGAACATGTCGTCGGCCGTCGACTTCGTGTCGCACGACGTGGACGTCATCCTTGTGGTTGAGCTCTTCGACTGGTCGTTCCAGCGAAGGAATTATCCGGCGACGGCCAAGCGCATCAACATCAACGCCGCGGATCTGTTCATGCGCGCGGAGTACCAGGCCATCGAACGCTATGTCGGCGCCGACATTCAGATCAGCGCAGACGGTGAGGCCACCCTTCCCTCGCTCATCGAAGCGATCAAGCAATTGCAAAAGGGCAGCAAGACCGCGCTGAAAGCGCGGGCCGACAAGCTGGCTGGTTTCCACAAACAAGCACTGGCGCGTGCGAAGGAAGTCGCGGCCGTGGGTTGGGATGCGAAGCCCATCTCGACCTCACGCATGATGGCCGAACTGTACGACGTCATCCGCGACGAGAAATGGGGATTGACGTTCGCGTCCAGCGGACGCGCCCAAGCCCTGTGGGATGCGACCGAACACTATCAATATTTCGGCGGCGCCAACGGCAGCGGCAACACCATGACCAACGCAGTCGGCGCGGCGCTGGCGCACAAGGAAGCGGGACGTTTCGCGGTGACCATCGGGGGCGATGGCGATTACATGATGTGCCCCGCTGCGATCTGGACGGCGGCGCACCATCAGCTGCCGCTGCTCTACGTGGTGCACAACAATCAATCCTGGTTTCAGGAGTTCATGTGGGTGCAACGCATGGCCAACAAGCGGAACCGCGGCGTCGATCGTGTCCATATCGGCAACATGATGACCAATCCGGAGATCAACATCGCCGCCAATGCCAAGAGCGTCGGCGTTTATTCGGAACTGGTGACGGAACCGAACGATTTGCGCGCCGCCTATCAACGCGCACTCGCCGTGGTGAAAAAAGGCGAGCCGGCAGTCGTCGATGTCCGCGCACAAGGCCGCTGAGGGGAGCGAAAACATGAAAACGACAACGACACTTCTCGTCACCGCGACCATCATCACCATCGCATCGCCCGTGTTGGCGGCAGATTCCGGCAACGCGGAAAACGGCAAGGCCGTTTACATGCGCGACGGGTGCTGGGAATGCCACACCAGCGTGGGCATGGGCGCCGTCACCGGCTCCAAACTGGCGCCCAATCCCATACCGTTGGAAGGCATCATCGCGGAATTGCGCCATCCGCGCCAAGCGATGCCGCAATATTCGCCAGCCGTGATTTCCGATGCGGAGATCGCCGACATCCACGCCTATCTGGCGACGATCCCGGAAGGGCCAAAGGCCAAGGACATTCCGATCTTGGATAAGATCGGCAAGTAGCTATTCGAGGCTCCGCATAAGAGCGGTATAGTAACGGGCTCCTTCGCGGGGCCCGTTTTCGTTTGGGGGCACAATGGCTTTCCGCAGCGTTGTTGTGGCGTCTTTTACGCTTCTGATAAGCGGCGCGGCCAGTGCTGCACCGCAAATTAAGCCCGCGGAAATATTGGATTTGAAATGCGCAATTGACGTTCTCAAATCCAATCGGACAATTCAGTCTGCGGAAGCGTATGCCCGTGACGACCATAGATCTGCCATCGAATTTACTTTTGCCGACTCCAAGGGGCGCAAAGTTATCGGCCAACTTATGTTGGTGCATGTCGGAGAAACGTCTTTCGGCGTCTCCATTCCTCATAGCCAACCAGAGGAAACCGGATGGGAGGCGCTAGAGCACGTAGACGCCAAAGCGCTAAAATCAAAATGTAAAATTGAATCCGCAATCGATAGTTTGGTGCCGTTCCCGCCGCCACGCGAACAATGGCAAAAAATTAGCCTGTCTAACGAATAACTATGCAACCACAACGGAGGCATTCGATGATTCAACGTGGCATTCTCGCAGCCTCATTCGTGGTGCTAATTGCTGGCGCCGCGCATGCCGCCTCCACAACGATCCCCAATCTCCTCACGCTCGACACCCATATGGACACGCCGATGGATTTCGCGCGGCCCGGTTGGGACATCATGGACCGCCATGCCTACGCGGAAGACCTCTCCCAGGTGGATTATCCGCGCATGGTGGAAGGCGGACTTACGGGCGGCTTCTTCGCCGTCTACACGCCGCAAGGCCCGCGTACGCCGGAAGGCTTCATTGCCGCGCGCGATGCCGCTCTTCTGCGCGCCGTGGAAATCCGCGAGATGGTGGCGAAACATTCCGACAAATTCGAACTGGCGTATCGCGCCGACGATGCCGAGCGCATCGCCAAATCCGGCAAGCGCATCGTGTTCATGAGCATCGAGAACTCCTACCCCATCGGCAAAGACCTGACGCTGCTCTCGACCTTCTACACGCTCGGTGTGCGCATGGCCGGGCCGGTGCATTTCACCAACAACGATCTGGCGGATTCCGCAACCGACCCCAAGGGGCTCGAATGGCACGGGCTCAGCCCATTGGGTAAACAATTCGTGGCGGAAGAAAACCGCCTCGGCATCATTCCGGACGCGTCGCACGCATCGGACGATGTGTTCGACCAGATGCTGGAGCTTTCGAAGACGCCGATCATCCTGTCGCATTCCGGCGCGCGCGATGTGTTCAACCACCCGCGTAATATGAATGACGCACGGCTGGTGAAGCTCGCGGCCAAAGGCGGCGTCATCCAGATCAATTCCTTAAGCGACTACATGATCAAGGTGCCCGAAAATCCCGAACGCGATGCGGCGCTAAAAGCGCTGACCGACAAGCTCGGCCCTATGCACGCCATGAACGAGCCGCAGGTGAAAGCCTATGTCGCGCAGCGCCATATCATCGAGGCAAAATACCCGATCCCGCGCGCGACGTTCGACGATTTCATGGGCCACGTTCTGCACGCACTGAAACTGATCGGCCCGGATCATGTCGGCATCGGGCTCGATTGGGACGGCGGCGGCGGTGTCACCGGCATGGAAGATGTCGCCAGCGTGCACAAGATCACGGAACGGCTTCTGGCCGAGGGCTACAAACCCGACGACATCCGCAAAATCTGGGGCGGCAATGTGCTGCGGCTGCTGCGCGCCGCCGAAGCCGACGCAGGGCGCTGAGCGTCGCTACACCGTTTTCGCTTTACGTCCGAGCCCGTCATACAGATCGAGCATCCGCTCGAACCATTGCGCTACCGCATCGTCCTTTTCCAGCAGCGAAAAGCGGCTGACGATGCGCGCCCATTGCAACGCGCCGAAGACGACGTAATCGGCGTAAGCGGGACTGTCGCCTGCGATCCAAGGCTGCTGGTCCAGCATCGCGCGCAAGGGTTGCAGGCTGGCGCGGAATTCAGCCGTACGGTTTTCGCGTCCGCGCACAACATCTTCCAGCGTGCGGCCGCCGAAGCGTTTTTCGCGCGACATGCGGAAATAGGATTTATCGGCGTCATCCAACTGCTCGTAAATGTCGAGCACGATAAACCCCATCAGCCCCGCATGCAGAACCGAGATCGCCCAATTCTGCACGAAGAAGGTGAGCGCCTTGCCCCGCTCGCCCCCGAACAACGATGGCTGCGTCGTATAAATGTCTTCCAGATAATTGGCGATCGCCCAGGAGTCGCCAACCCAACGGCCGCGCTCCTGATCCTCGATCACCGGCACGGTCTTGAACGAACCGCCCGCGATCTTCGCAATGTCGGTGAAACGCACGGGGCTGGTGTCGTAACTCAAGCCTTTGTGCGCCAGCGCCATCTGCGTGCGCCAGCAATTCGGGCTGAACCGCCGGTCGTTGGCCCCTGCCAAATCATAAAGAACGATCATGGCTCGTCTTTCCGAAAATCATTTGAGCACGGTGATCTTATCCCACATCGCGCAATCATTGTGTTTGTTCACGGGATAGCTGACAGCGCCATAGCCATCGGTCATGTCGGCCTTGCCGATATCGAGCCACAGCACATTGTCGCGCTCAGGCCTGTAGGCCACCCAGCTTGGCGAGCCCGCCGCATTGGGATCGCCGCCTTTCATGAATTGCGCCCAATAGGCCTGCATCTGCTCGGAAAGCTTCGTTTGCGCCGGGTTTAAGGCATGCGCCGTTCCGCGTCCGCCATGAAACAGCGGAAACAGATATTGCAGTTCCGAGGAGTGATACGCGCCCATGCGGAATGAGAGCGGCTGCAGATAAGACGGCGCGGTCGAGTCGTTGAATTGGTAGACGTAGACAGGCACGAACCGCGACCAGGCGGCATCCAACCGCCGTGCGATGCACACGCGTTCGCCCTGGATAACCGCGATCTGCGCGAGGCTCGCATCGGGATAATCCTTACGCGGATATTCTGCGCGGATCAGCGCCGCATTTTGCGGCCCATAGGCATCGACCAGTTTATCGAATTTCTCATCCGTTTGCGGCGGCCCGTGGCGGATCTCCGGCAGCGAGAACGCCTCTTCATCGGCCACCATACCGTTGAGAATGGGCACACGATTGAACTTGCCGCTTTGAAAAGCCTCGAACGGCGTGGCGGCGATCACCGTGCCATCCTGAATAAAGAAGTCGCCTCTCGACTTCAGAAGGAACCCGACCTGCGCATCCAGGATTTTCGCGACCGGCAAGCGGCGTAAGCAATCGGCCGTTTGATCGGCACAGCCCACGCCACGCGCGAAATCCGAGCCGTAGGATTCGGCTTTGGGCAGCGGCGTCACATCCATATGCGTGCCGCTCTGGTTGATGGCTTTCTGAAACAGACCGGCCGCCGTCGGTGAGGCCAGATTGGCCAGCACGCTGGTGCCGCCGCCCGATTGACCGGAGATCGTCACGTTCTTGGGATCGCCGCCGAAATTCGCGATGTTCTGCTGCACCCAGCGCAATGCGAATTGCTGATCCATGAATCCGTAATTGCCGAAATTGTGGCCTTCATGATCCAGCGCGGCATGCGCGAAGAAGCCCAGCAAGCCAAGCCGATAGTTGATGATGACGACCACCACGCCGCGGCGGGCCAAGGCGCTGCCGTCGTAATCGTCGTTTTCACCGCCATTCAAGCCGCCGCCGTGAAACCACACCATCACGGGGCGTTTCGCAGCATCGGCGGCGGGTGTGAAGATGTTGAGATAGAGGCAATCTTCCGTGGTGCTGGGAACCGCGAACAGACTCGGTTGGTTCTGCGGACAATGGTTGGCGAAGGTGGTGGCCTTGCGGATGCCTGTCCAGGACGCCGCTGGTGCGGGCGGACGCCAGCGCAGATCCTGCACCGGCGGTGCGGCGTAAGGCACGCCGAAGAATGTCAGCACGTCCTTGGCGGTCTCGCCCTGCAGCTTACCCTGCGCCGTAACGACGACCGGCGCATCGGCAGCAAACACCGCTTGCGGCAGCGTTACGAGCGCAACGCCCACAAGCCCGGCCAAAGCGAAGAACATCGTGCGATACGTCATGGGTGCAAATCCTCCCGCGTGGGCTGTCTGAAGCAGCCGCTTCGTTGCCGCCGATCTTTTGCGCGCCCGAGAGGATTGTCCATCTTGCGTTGCGAAGGCCGGCCGTGTGCTGCGAAAGCGAGGGCGCTTTACCAGGCCCCGCCGAGGGCAAAAAAAAGCGGCGGGTCTTGCGACCCGCCGCTGGATTTCCAGGCGATTGAAGGCTCTTAGAACTTCGCCGTGAGGTTGACGCCCCACATGCGCGGCGGGCCCAACGTCGGATAGATGTAGTCCGTGGCGGCAGCGGCGACGTTGCCCTGCGCACCCTGAACCACCGGGTGGTTTTCGATGTTCTTCACCCAAGCGCCCAACTGCCACTTGCCGTCCGCCGTGTTGTAGATCAGCGAGAAGTCGGTGGTGTGGAAGGCCGGGTTGACGGCGTCATAGTACAGAGACGCAGCCGTGTTCTTCGAGCTTTCGAAGTGCACGTTCACGCCCGCCGAAACCGTGGCGCCGCTGGAGAGATCGAAGATGTGCTGGTAGCTGACGTTGCCGTTCCACACCGGAGCATTGAACAACGGCGCGTTGGAGCTGACAGCCGAACGGAAGCGGACCCAGTTCACGCTGATCGGGTTCGCCGCCAGGTTCTTCGCCGAGCACAGCGCCCGGTTCGTGGTGTTGACGAGGTCTTCCACGTTCGGATGCGATGCGATGCCGAAATTGTAGCAGTTCGGCGTGTTGAACGGGCTCGTGCCGGTCTCGGTCTTTTCGTACGACAGACCGAGATAGATCTTGTCGTTGTCCGTGAGCAGCCAAGTGACTTCGAGTTCCGAACCATAGGCCTTCGTGCCGATCTGTTGCGAAACGAACGGCGCGATCTGGTTGGCGTGGTTGGAAGATTGGCTCGAAATGCCGAGGCCACCGAACTTGTAGTAGTAACCGTCGATGTTCAATTCCAAGCGATTGTCCAGGAAGCGGTTCTTCGAACCCGCTTCATAGGTCGTGACCGTATCCGACGGGACAACAACGCTGACCGAGGTCAGTGTCGTGCCTTCGCCGTTCACGCCGCCAACCGTCGAGGCCGTGGCATTGGCCGTGGTGCAAAGACCCGTCGGCTGCGCCACAACCGCGCCCGTGCCGTCTGCCGGCATGTAGCGGTGGGCGCTGGTCTTACCAACGCAGTAGGCGTCCGTCGCGAAGGTGATCGGGCGGTAGCCGGTGGCCGTGTTGGCATACAGCATGCTGGTGTCGGTCACGTCGAATTCGGCGCCGGCCTTATAGGTGAGGCGGCCTTTGCTGAATTCCACGTCGGACTTCGTGCCGGTCGGCACGTTCTTGGCGACGTTCAGGCTGTAGAGCTGCTGCGTGTTGTGATCGACGCCGTAACGCAGACCGCCGATGATGCGGAAGCGATCGACGACCGGGACGGTGACCTGCGTGAAGCCCGAATAGCTGCCGCCATTCTGGTTGGTCAGACGGTCCGAACCCAACGGCACGGCCGCGGAGATACCCGTGGCGCGGTTCCAGCTGTGTGCGTGGTAGCTCTGGTTGTCCCAGTAAGCGCCAACCAACCACTTGATGCTGTCGCCGGCTGCCGACGACAAGCGGGCTTCGACCGAGTTGTAGTAAATGTTCGAATAGTTGTCCTGGCCAGGCACCGTACCGAGGAACGGATTGCTCTGGAATTCGCCCAGCGGATATTTCTGCTGGTCCATGTTGCCCAACACGGTCAGATCCGACCATCCGAAATCGTAGTCCGCATTGATGCCGACGTCGGCAACCGCGTTGTCCTGGCGCGAAACGCCCTGGCAAACACCGGTGACGGGATTCGGATTGACGGGCGGCTGGGCCGGAACCGTACAAGCGAACGCCGCGTAGTACTTCGGAGGCGAATGCCACGCGTCATACTTGTTCGGGTGCGGGTCGCCACCGCAAGGGTTGAAACCGCCGAAAGCGGGCGATGCGAAGTTCGCGGCGCGCTCGGTGGTCGGGAGCGTATCGGCGCTGCCCGACTGGATGCTGTTGATGAAGTCGCCGACGATTTGGAACTTGAAATCTTCGGTCGGCTTGTACTGCAACTTGGCGCGGAAGCCCTGGACGTCGGTGCCGGCGCGGCCATCCGGGTGCATGTAGCCCGTCTGCTGCTGGCTGAACGCGACGATGCGCATTGCCATGTCGTCGGACAGCGGGATGTTGATCACCGCGGTCGACTTCACTTCGTTGTACGCGCCGCCTTCGACGAAGATCTTGCCTTCGTACTTCTCGCTCGGGTCGTTGGTGATGACGTTGATGACGCCGCCGAACGCGCCACGGCCGTACAGGGTACCCTGCGGGCCGCGCAGCACTTCGATGCGGGACGCATCAGCCGAGGCCGAGGCTTCGGCCGCGTACCAGTTGACGTAAACGCCGTCGACCAATTCCTGGGTCGAGTTCGTGCCGGCCGTCGTGCCGACGCCGCGGATGAAGTACGCGCCGTTGTTGACCGCGCCGCGATACACCTGCAAGGCGGGCACGTTCTGAAGAATGTCGGTGAGGCGGGCCTGGCCTTCGGCAACCACGTTGTCGGGCAGAATCGCCGTGATCGACACGCCGGTCTTCTGAATATCGGTGGCCTGCTTTTCAGCCGTCACGATGACGGTTTCGAGCACGTCCTGCGCGCGGGCCTGGGTCGCACCCAAAGCCAGAGCGATGCCGGTGCTGCCGAGCAGCACGCGACGCAAATTGGTATGTTGCATTACATCTCCCCTGTTAATCGGCATTGCGCGTGCCCGTGTGCGCACACGGTCCGGCAATGCGTTAAGCAGATTTTGTTGAGGTCCCCTACGGACCAATTACACATCCCCTCGCCCGATACGTTCGGACAATTGTCGCGGATACTATGGGAATCGTTCCAGCATTGATACGAATTCGCCGTCAAAAAAACGTCGCGTTGCCCAATGCTTGTGCATTGCAAGCATTTCTCAAAAATGCTTGAGAAACCTATCTTCTGCGTGATTTTCTGGAAAACGTCTAAGCCACGTTGGAAGAATCTGACAGCGTGGTGTGTGACTTTTGTGCAGCACGCATGTCATCGGGAGGCGACGATTGCGTGCCGCGCACGAAGCTGATTCCGCCACGCCGGTCATCACCCACGCACACGTCTGCGGGTGGCCAATTCAGGGTTGAAAATGCGCTGGAAAAAACGCACCGGCGGCGCGGGTGGGAAGCTCGCCGCCGATGCGCAAACACTGCGCGCGGGGACGCGGCAGCATTGGGGTGGACCGGTGTTGCTCTTCGCATGCGGGAAACATGCGACACCGGCGAGAAGATGATAGGCGCCGGCGCGCGGCCTGCGTTTTAAGTCGTGTTAAGTGATTTTACGGCTTAGGCGATTTTGGGCCCCAAGGCCGTTTCGCAATCGCGGGGCAGCGTCAGGCGAACACGCAAGCCCTTCGTCACATTGTCCAGCAAAGCGATATGGCCGCCATGTACGCGTGTGATGTCGGCAGCGATGGCCAGGCCTAGGCCGAAACCGCCGCGATCGCGCGCCGCGCGCGAATCATCCCCGCGATAGAAGGGCGAAAGCACCGCCTCGCGCAGTGCCGCGGGGATGCCGGGCCCATTGTCGGCGACATCGATCTCGCAGGTTTCGCCTTTGTCGCGCAGGCTGATGCTGACGACCGTGCCGTAATGCGTGGCGTTTTCGACGATGTTGGTGACGGCGCGCGACAACAAACGCGGCATGCAGCGGCACGCCAGGCGATCGCTGCCCTCATACGATACATCATAGCCGGTGTCGGCGAATTCCGAGGCGATGGTTTGCAGGAGACTCGGCAGATCGATGTCTTGCGGCGCTTCGTTGGCGCCGCCACGCCGCAGGAAGGTCAGCGTGTCGGTGAGCATCTCGTTGATTTTCGTGAGGTTGTCGGCGATGCCACGACGCTCAGGCGATGGCGGCAGACGTTCCGCATATAAAAAGAGACGCGCCAGTGGCGTGCGCAGATCGTGGCTGATCGCCGCGAGCATGTTGGTGCGTTCCTGAACCAGCGTGCGGATGCGGCCCTGCATGGCGTTCAACGCTTTCGCCAGCTGCACCACTTCGCGCGGCCCCTTCTCCACCACAACCGCATCGCCTTCCGGCGCACGGCCGATGGCTTCGGCGACTTCCACGAACGAGGCCAGCGGCGAGACGATCCACCAGATGGCGTAGACGGAAAGCAGCACGATCATCACGCCGGCGAACAGCAACGCCAAAAATTCGGGCCCGCCGAGCATGGGGAAAAAACCTCGCGGCGGCGGAGGCCCTGGTGGAGGCCCAGACGGATTCCCTGGGCTGCCAGCCCCTGGTCCGGACCCCGGCCCAGGTCCGCGTCCAGGTCCGCCGGGCATCGGTCCACGCGGCGGCTGATCCAAAAGCGCAACCGTGGTGAACAGCAAAGCGGAATCGCTGTTCAGCGCGATGACAACGGTGCGACGCGCATCTGCGTCTGCCGGAATGAGATCGGGGCGCGGCGTCAGGCCTGCTTCACGCGCATAGCGGTTGACGAAAGTCGGGGGCATCGCACGGCGCGGCGTGGATGCTTCCCTCGCCGGAATAACGACGACATGCAGGCCCATGGCTTCGGCGCGTTCGAGCAACCACTGGCGCTCGTCATCGGATTTCGCTTCCCTGGCAAGACGGCTCAACGTCACGATCTGCGCGGCCATAATATCGGGCCGCGTCATCTCGGTGCGGTTCTGTGCGGTGTCGCGGCGAAACTCGGCGCGCACGATGGCGGCAGTGATCTCGTTCGTCATCCACAGCGCCAACACGATGAGGATCGCAATCTGGAACAGGATGCTGCCCGGCCGGAAGCGCTGCAATGTCGTCTGCCACGAACTCATTTCGTTCCGACATTGGCCGCGAAGATGTAGCCGCCCAGACGCACCGTCTTGATCAGCGCAGGATCTTTCGCATTGGGTTCGATTTTCTGGCGCACGCGGCTGATATGCACATCGACGCTGCGCTCGACAGGCCCCGCAAGACCGCTATGCGTCAACTCCAGCAACTGCTCGCGCGAGAGCACACGGTTGGGATTGCGGCACAGCGCCAGCAGAAGATCGAATTCGGTGCTGGTGAGCTGCACCTGCACGCCCACCGGGTCTTTCAACTGGCGCGTGCGCGGATCGATCTCCCAACCGTTGAAGGTGAGGATCGACGGCGAGGTGGGCTTCTCGGCGGTGGCGCGCCGCAGCAGCGCACGGATACGCGCCACAAGTTCACGCGAACCGAACGGTTTGCCGATATAGTCATCGGCGCCCAACTCCAATCCGACCACGCGGTCGATCTCGTCGTCGCGCGCCGTCACCATCATGATCGGCATGTTGGATTGGGCCCGCACGCGGCGGCAGGCGCTAAGGCCGTCTTCGCCCGGCAGCATGATATCGAGGATCAGAAGATCGACGCTCTCAAGCGCCAGCAGCCTGTCCATCTGGGAGGTATCGCGCGCGGAGAAGGCAATGAAGCCATTGTCCTCCAACGTCGCCACCAGCATCTGCGCGAGTTCGGCATCGTCCTCGACCAGCAGAATGCGCGGTGCAGAGATTGCGCCCGCATCCGTGCCGGTCATGTCGGGGGCCGTCTTATCCATCATACCGATAGTGAAACATCCTTGCGCTTGAGGGGAAACCGTTTTGCTGGAGCCCTACCTTCAGTCCCGGCCGTGAAAGCCGATGCCTTCCGGCGGCGGCCCGCCTTGGAAGCCTGAGCCGTCGGGCCCCGGACCAGGGCCAAATCCAGAGAATGCCCCGTGCGGCCCGCCACGCATCGCAAGGCCCGGCGGTGGAGGAGGTGCCCGGAAACGATCCGCGATGCGTTTCTGATCGTCGGTCAGCACCACATAGAGCGCCTTGGTGACATCTTCCGTGGGGTCGATGCGCGCGGTGGCGGCCTCCAGCATTTTCTTGTGCATCTCGATGCCATCGATGAGATGTGGAGGACCATCAGTCCCTGCGGGCGGCGTGGGGACATCCTGCGCGTTCACAGCCTTGCGCATGGCCTCGGCATACGCGTTCCACTTGGTCGTCTGATCCGATGTGATTTGCAGCCGCGTTTTGACGAAGGTGAGAAACCCTTCGAGCCGCGCGGTGCGATCATCACGCGCGCTGCTGAAAGGTGTCGCGATCCGGCTGCCCCGGTGCCTGCCGCGCGGTGTCGGCGGCGTAGGCCGCAACGCCCGCCCCCAGTACGCCGCCAATAAAGGCCAAGCCGATGAAAGGGACGATATGCAATTTCCGCAGCGGTTTAATCATGGCGAGTTCCTTTTGAACGGCCACCAAACCTACGTCTTTGGGAAATTGCGTTGGGATGCGTTTTGTTAAGTTAGATGAAGCGCAGACGGGCAAAACCGCGCCGCCGAAACATGACTTAACATGAAGACCAAGATTAAGCCGGATGGCACAGGCGACAGCGAAGACATGCCGCCTGTGCCCGTTGGGTTATTTCGGGACTTTGCCCAATTCTTTCAGCGCTTCGTTCGCGGTCTTGAAGGCATCGAGACCAGCCGGGATTCCGCAATAGACCGTGGCTTGCAGAAGGATCGCCTTGATCTCATCGACGCTGACGCCGTTGTTCACAGCGCCCTTCACATGCAGCTTCAGCTCAGGTCCGCGATTGAGCGCGGTGAGCATGGCGAGATTCAACATGCTGCGCGTCTTGCGATCGAGGTTCGGAGATTCGCCCAAGCCGCCGCCGCCCCAGCCATAGCCCCAGCAGAATTTCGTGGTGATGTCCTGAAAGGCTGCCATGAAGTCGTTCGCATTGGCGACAGAACTGTCGACATAGTCTGCGCCCAGCACCTGACGGCGGAGGTTCATTCCGGTCTGATGCAATTCGTCCATCGTCTCGACGTGGTTCTTCGGCATGGTCATGGGCTGGTCCTCGGTTGCTTGCGAAAAGCTGCTTTAAGATATCGACGCGCGAGACGCGATCACTTTGTGCGCGCGATCAGGGCCTGAGCCCCTGCCGGCGCGCGCTCTTTGGCGCCGGCGATGAAATAGACAAAGGCGTCGCCCTGTTTGGTCCAGGCTTTGGCCTTCTTGGTCCAGGCATCGAGCCCTGCGGGCGAATAGCCGGTGTCGTGCGCCTCTGTCGAACGCGACAGCCGTGCGTAGGCGAAATCGGCGGTGCGTTCGTCGAAGGCCTCTTCGCCCTCCTCCTCGCGCAAGACGATGGCAGCGTTGTGCTTGCGGGCCAGCTCAAAGAACTGATCGGTGCGGAAGCTCTCATGCGAGACTTCCAGCGCGTGCCGCAGCGCCAACTTGCCGAGCTTGCGCGGCAAGAACTTTAGGAACGCTGCGAAATCCACCGGATCGAATTTCTTGGTGCCCGCGAACTGCCAGTTGATGGGCCCGAGCTTGTCGCCCAGCTCGGTCAAGCCCTGCTGCAGAAAACGTTCGACGGATTCACCGCCACCCGCCAATTCTTTTCGGTTGGTGCAGAAGCGCGACGCCTTCACCGAGAACACGAAACCCGGCGGCGTTTCCTCGCGCCACTTGATCCAGCTCTCCGGCTTGAACGTGGAATAATATGTGCCGTTGATCTCAATGGAGGTGACCGCGCGGCTGGCGAATTCAAGCTCGCGCTTCTTGGAAAGATCCTCGGGATAAAAAATGCCGCGCCACGGCTCGTAAGTCCAGCCGCCGATACCGATGTAGAGCCTGCCTGCCACATATCTCTCCTGCTTGGGGCATCACCCTAAAGCGGCATAGGAACATGCCTCAAGCGCATACCGACACCGCGCGTGCAAAACGACAGCACCCGTCATCGCCATGTCAAAATACGCTGTGCAAAAGTCCGGCGGGGGCGGCTTTGCACGGGCTGGGTTTCGGCCTAGGTTCTCGTCGAATTTCGAGCGTTTCGTTTGTCCGATTTTGCACATGCCAGACGCCCCGGAACCGCCGGGAACCCGTCGGCGGCAAATGCGTTTCGTAAGATCCATCGCCCCTTTTTTAAGCCCTTATAACCCATGATGCTCGTCACACCGTCTCGCGCTCCGGCAGCCACGCTGGAGGAGAGCTTCCTCGCCACACGCGGCTTGAGCGAAGAGCTCGCGTCGCGCCTGACGCTGGAAGACCAGTGCGTGCAGTCCATGCCCGATGCCAGCCCGACCAAATGGCATCTGGCGCACACCACTTGGTTCTTCGAGGAGATGGTGCTGAAGCCGGGCTTAGGCGGCTATCGATTGTTCGATGAGAATTTCGGCTATCTCTTCAACTCGTATTACGAAGGCATCGGCACGCATCACGCGCGCCCCGAACGCGGACTTCTAACACGCCCCTCCAACGTCGAGATTCTTGCCTATCGCGCGCATGTGAACAAAGGCATCGCGGAAATCTTGAAGCGCAACGAAGATTGGTCCTGGCGCATCGCGCTGGGCATCCATCACGAACAGCAGCATCAGGAATTGCTGCTGGCCGATATCAAGCACGCCTTCTCGCGCAATCCGATACTACTGCCCGCCTATGCGCCCGCACCGGCCACGGCGCACACAAGCGCCACACCAATGGGCTGGATCGATTGCCCCGGTGGGCGCGTGTGTATCGGCACGAACGCGGACACGCACTTTGCCTTCGACAATGAAACGCCGAAGCATGATGTGCTTCTGCGCCCGTATCGCTTGGCGTCGCGGCCCGTGACCTGCGGCGAATATCTCGCCTTCATGGCCGATGGCGGATACACGCGCCCTGAGTTCTGGCTGTCCGATGGCTGGGCCAAGGCCCAAGCCGAAGGCTGGCGCGCTCCGCTGTATTGGCGTGAGGCCGAAGGCTGGCGCGTGTTCACGCTGAACGGCGAAAGGCCCGTCGCGCTCGACGAACCGGTTGTCCATGTCTCCCTTTATGAAGCGGCCGCCTATGCCGCGTGGGCGGGCAAACGCCTGCCGACCGAATTCGAGTGGGAAGCGGCAACGGCCGATTTATCCATCGAAGGCAATCTGCTCGAGGACGGCGAATTCCATCCGCGCGCAAGCGCTGCGAAGCCCGGCCTCTGCCAAGCCTTCGGCGATGTGTGGGAATGGACGCGCTCGTCCTACGACCCCTACCCCGGCTATCGGCCGTTCGATGGCGCGCTGGCCGAATACAACGGCAAATTCATGGTGGGCCAAGTTGTTTTGCGCGGCGGCTCTTGCGCCACACCGCGAAGCCACATTCGCGCCTCCTATCGCAATTTCTTTCCCCCGCACGCCCGGTGGCAATTCTCCGGCATTCGATTGGCAGAGGACTCATGAGCTATTTTTCGCCGAATGCGCGGCTGGCGCAGTCTCTCGCCGACTCGATGTTCCTGCGCGACGTGATCGCGGGCCTGACGCGCGAGCCGAAATGTATTCCGTGCAAATATTTCTACGACGATGTGGGATCAGAGCTGTTCGACCGCATCTGCGACGCACCGGAATATTATCCGACGCGCACCGAGACGAAGCTGCTGAAGACGCTGGCGGGCGATTTCGCCAAGCTGGCTGGCCCAGATGCGGAGCTGATCGAATTCGGCGCCGGTGCGCTGAAAAAAACGCGCTTTCTGCTGGATGCGTTTGATAGACCGCAGACCTATGTGCCCATCGACATTTCCGGCGATTATCTGGGTAGCGTCGCGCAGGATCTCGCACGCGACTATCCGAATCTCGCCGTGAAGCCGGTGGTCGCCGATTTCACCAAGCCGTTGATGCTGGGATTGAAACGTGGCGCCGGACGGCGCATCGGTTTCTTCCCCGGCTCAACCATCGGCAATTTCACCGCCGACGAAGCGGTGCGTTTCCTGGCGCGCACGGCCTTGTCGCTGAAAGGCGGCGGCTTGCTGATCGGCGTCGATCTGGTGAAAGACCCCGCCATATTGCACGCCGCCTACAATGACACCCAAGGCGTGACGGCAGCCTTCAACAAAAACCTGCTCACGCGCATGAACCGTGAGCTGGAAGCCGATTTCGACGTTGAGCAATTCTCGCACTACGCCTTTTACAATCCGGTGTGGGAGCGGATCGAGATGCACCTGGTGAGCCTGAAGGCTCAAATGGTGCACATCGCCGGGCGCGAAATTGCGTTCGAAGCCGGTGAATCCGTTCACACGGAAGACTCGCACAAATATTCCGTCGAGGGCTTTCAGGCGCTCGCACGCGAGGCGGGCTTTACCCCGCGTGAAGTGTGGACCGACGAGAACAAGCTGTTCAGCATCCATTGGCTGGAGGCGTGACCGCCGTTTCACCGCGGCTTTACGCCAACGAAGTTGCTTAAAAAGCGAGCAGTCTTTGGTGCTGCGCGAATGTTCGTACACAGCACGATTTTTGCCGTACCCTTCCAAGGCCTCAGGCGTTCCTTAGCGTCGCGCGCAAACGGCGGTCCCGCCGCCCGCGATGGCATGAGGAGAGTCCTTTGGAAATCCGCGTTGGTTATGAGTTGGTCTACGATTGTCCGCAGCCGACGCCGATGATGCTGATGTTGAATGTTCACCATTCACGGGCATCCGACATCGTTGTCCCCGATCACCTCACCACCACGCCCTCTGTTCCGCACTTCGCCTACCGCGATCTCTACGGCAATTGGTGCACGCGCATCGTGGCGCCACAGGGCCAAATCCGCTTGCGAAGCGCAGGCTTGGTCCGAGATTCGGGACTGCCCGAAACGTCCGAGCCATCCGCCCACCAGCATTTGATCCAGGAATTGCCTGAGGACACGCTCGTGTTTCTTCTGGGCAGCCGCTACTGCGACACCGACAAATTGTCGGATTTGGCTTGGAGCCAGTTTCGCGAAACGCCCCTCGGCTGGGCGCGCGTGCAAGCCGTCTGCGATTTCGTGCACAACCACATCACATTTGGTTACGAGCACGCCCGCGCTACGCGCACGGCGTCCGAGGCCTGTCCGCCGTCAGGGCCTATGAGACAGAAAAGGGGTTTTAGCTAAGGGAGGAATTTGGTCTCATCGCCTTGAGAAAGGACTACCGATGAGAACGAAATCCCCAAGCCCTAAGGCGCCCGCCGAGCGGGTTTTGAAAGAC
>CAIYRG010000133.1 GCA_903928515.1 uncultured Alphaproteobacteria bacterium
GACGGCACGTTCCAGGAATTCGGCTACGGCGGCGACCGCGATCCGCCGCCGCTGCGCTTAGGGACCTGGTTTTGGGATGCCTCGGGCAACAATTGCATGCGCGTGGAATATCCGGCGCGCGAACGCGACCTCACCTATTGCGTGAATTACATCGTGCCGCGCGACTTCGATAAAACTTCCGAAGTCACCTATTCCGGCGGCGACGCCGGCCCCGGCACCAATCCGACGCCCGCCAAAGGCGACAATCGCGAAGGGTGGGAGCCGCTGGGATCGCCGGGCCATGTCCGCCTGGTGAAAGGCAGAATCTTGATGGAGCCGGGCGTTTCGCAGAACGGCGGGCAATAGGCGTGCACTGCTTCCATGACGCGAACCTAATTCGTTGCTACCATGCGCGCCAAGACGGCTTGGAAACGTTGTAAAGGGAGAAAACATCATGACATCGCATAAGGGCATGTATTTCGGTGCAGTGGGAATCGCGCTTGGCCTCGTGGTCGGGTTGGCGGTTCCGGGCTCGTTGCATTTCTCGGCGCTCGCGGCGGAAGGCCAGGCCGATCATCATCTCATTCCGACCAGCAAACATCTCTGGGTCATCTACGCGACCGACATTCCGGGTCTGCGTGAGAAGATCGATCCGAAGATCTGGCAGGCGCATCTCGATGCCGACGCGGAAGAAGAACGCAATGGCCATCGCATCATGGGCGGAGCGCTGTCGGATGCGAATGGCAAGCGCGAATCCGGCATGTTCATCGTGCGCGCGAAGAACGCCGAAGAAGCCATGGCGATCGCCAAATCCGATCCGGCCGTGAAGGCGGGCGAGCGCACTGTCTCGATCCATCAATTCGAAGTGCATCAGGGCGTGATGAACTTCCACATCCATTTCTCGGACGGCCAGACGACATTCGACTAGTTTTGTAATGGATCGCTAGAAACGAAAACGGCGGCGAGTCACCTCGCCGCCGTTTTTTTATGCTCGCTGGCGCAGCTTTTCTAAATCAAGCGCAGCTATTGTAAGTCGCTGCGCTCCTAAGAAAAGCGAGCGTTTACGGATACTCCGGCTCGATGCTGTTGTCCGGCGGCCAGACATAACCTTTATAGAAATTCACGCCCGGCTTGATTTCGTTGATCAGCTTCGCCGTGCAGAACGAATAGCCGCGCTGATAGGCGGGTGATTCATGCAGGATGCAAAGCTTCCCGTCGGCGCCGATATAGTGCCAGCCCGACGCGAACAACCGGTCGCTGCGGTTCTGGTATTCCTGATAGCTGCCATCGGCGTGCAGGAAGATCGAGATGCGATACTTCTTGTCCGGTGTGTCATCGACGCTGGTGTTGCCGTACCACGCGGTGCGGATATCCTTGGCAGGGCGCGCGCCGTTCGGTGCGGTCATCGGTTTCTTGAAGCGCAGCACGAACTGGCTCGCTTTGTCCTTCACCGCCGCACTCTTCATGTCGTCCGAAGGAACGCTGAGCATGTCGCTTTCGCCGTCGAACACGAATCCGGCCGCGACGATTTCCGCCTTCACCGCATCCTTCTCGCTGCGCTTCAGGGCTTCGGCTTGTGTGAAGCCCGCGCCCGGCGCCGCTGCATAATCGATCACCGTGTAAGTGCCGCCCGGCTTGAGGCTGAGGAAGATTGCCTTGTTGCTGGCGACCATGTCCTTGGTGTCGGCGTCCTTGTAGTGAAATTCGTGGTAGGCATCCTGCGTCCACACCGCGTCGAGCTGCACGGGCACTTCGAACTGGCCGCCATACTGGCCGATGTTTTCCCAGATCACCGTGAGGTTGTCGCGGAATTCGTGCACGTCTTCGATCCATAACACGTCGTCGATCGGATCGTGCGCTTTCAGCTTCGTGTCGAGGTCGCGGCGTTGGCGCGCGTTGCGTGTGCCCGAGAGCGTCACGATGGGATAGACGTGGCCCTTCGCGCCCACCAGCTTGCTGAAGATCATGCTGGCATTGCCATCGCCCGGCACGAGGTCGGCCACTTGGTCGCCCGGCTTGATGCCGGCGAATGCTATCAGGCCCGCAAGCTTACGGGCGGCGTCGAAATCCATCATCTCTTGCATCGGCCGGCCAGGTGCCGCGAGGGCGTCGGTCACGTATTTTGGCACGGCGCCATCAGCCTTCTTCGCGTCTGCGGCGCCCACGGAGGACGCTCCGCCGAGCAAACACAGCGCAGTTAGGGAAGCGGCGGCAAGGCCGCGCGCGGAACGGATCATCGGTTTCCTCCTGGTCGAAGGGTTTTGAAGTTTTATAATGTGGCGCGAACGCGCGAGGGCGAGAGCACCACCCCGAAGCGGATTCGTCAACGGGCGCAGCACGCCAGGAGCAAGCCATGCTGAAAGACGTAAAGGGCCCGGATATCGCGACGGCGGCCCTGATCATCGTCGATATGCAGAACGATTTCGTGCACGAAAATGGCGGCTTCGCGCATGAAGCGCGTGAGCACCCGGAAGCGCAGATCGATATTCCCTTTTTGATGGGAACGATTCCAAATGTCGCCCGGCTCGCCGATGCCTTCCGGGACGCGCGGCGTCCCGTGCTCTACATCACCCATGTTTTGAAGCCTGATTATTCCGACGCGGCTTTTCCCTATTGGCGCGCAACCAAGGGCTCCACCGAGAACAATCGCACTTTCATCGTGGAAGGCACTTGGGGCGCGAAAGTGATCGACGAGCTGACGCCACAGGCGGGCGAGCATGTGGTGGTGAAGAAAGGTTTTGGCGGCTTCGCCAACACGCGGCTCGACACCATCCTGCGAAACATGGGGGTGACGACCTGCGTGGTGACGGGCGTCACCACCTGCGTCTGTGTCTCCACCACCATTCGCGGCGGGGTGGAGAACAATTACCGTATGATCATCGTGAAAGATGCGGTGGCCGAAGTGAACCGGCAGGACCACGAGGCCGAATTGCGCACCATGCAGCGCATCTTCGCCGACGTGAAATCGTCAGACGATGTGATCGCGATGCTGAAAGATCTGCGCTAACCGCGAATTGTTCTCACCTCATCGCGGGTATTTCGCAACACAATCAAGGGCTCGCTATCGCGGCTGTAGGATTGCGCCCTGGCTGGACCGGTGGATTGCACAACGCTACGCTCGGGGCACGCGACACCGGGCTTTGATAATGCCGGGCGCGACAACATCCGGGGGGATGCCATGAAGAAGATCTGTCTCAGTGCACTGGCGTTGACATGCGTGATGAGCGTTTCGGCTCTGGCGCAATCGACCACATCGACAACGACGTCGAACACGCTTTCCAAAGCTGCGCAAATTCAGCAAACGCGCGTCGACACGATCGAATCCATTAAGCAGACGACGCTGCAGAAAATCAAAGCGCTCTTCACGCCTGGCACACGGCCGACGCCTGCGGAGCGTCAGGAGGCCGCGAGCTTACGCCAGTCGGCGCAAGCTCAGATCGCAGCGACCAACCAAGCTGCGCGCGCCGCGTTGCAGGCATTACGGGCGCAAGTCAAAGCCACGCATACGAAAGGCTGAAGCTTGGCGAAAGGCTGAAGCTTGGCGAAA
>CAIYRG010000134.1 GCA_903928515.1 uncultured Alphaproteobacteria bacterium
CTGCATAGTCGTATCGAGGATCGCGGCAAGCTCGTACTCACGCATGCCGACTTCGACCGCTTCGGTCAGGACGCGAAATCCTTCATCGGCAATTTTCGCTGCCTGAGTGATGCGGTCGATCTCGATCTCGGTACGTGTCGAGATCGTCGCCTTGATTACATCGCCACCGTCAACCGGCTCATTTCCGAGAGCATGGTAAAGATCTCGGGAAAACCCAAGCGGCATAACCTCTCGACCGACCAATGCCAGCGGCTTGGGCAGATTGCCGACTGCTTCGGCAATCGCATCGGCCAGCTTGCTTTCCTCGACCGCGCGCACGTCGGATAATGGCGTCGTTTCCTTGGCGCGGGCCAAATCCCACGGCGGACTGATGATCAGAGTCGGCTCACCGGTGGTCCGGATCACCAAAGCACCCGGCCCCATCACCCTGAAGTCGGCTAGTAACAGAATCGGATCGGTTCTCAGCATGTTGTGCTGCGCACCGTAAAAAGCGATCAAAGTGCCGATGCCACGCTCGGCCATCGCCGATTGCACACGGCCGAGACGCTTTTGAAGATCGCTTTTCAGATCGATCATGCCTTACCTCACTGTTACTTCTTTTATTCCGCGGCGACTTTCTTAGACGCCCTCAGAGTCTCTGTTGCCTTAACATCGACCGTCATGGTTTTGGAGTCGACGACGACACCATAATCGTCACGAGCCTGCTCGAGCGAAACATACTCATCGAGCACATCGATCAATACCTTGTCTATATCGCGCTCGAGGGGCGAGCCCCAGCCGCCGCCGCCGGCAGTCTCAACGCGCACGCTGGCATTCGGACCAGACAGCACACGAACCGGATCGAAAAGCTTAAAGTCGTTCTCACCCGATGAGCGCACAAAGTTTTTCGATGCCGTTCCCGACTTACCGCCTGCCAAGCCCCAAGGGGGGAGTTGACGACGCCCAGCATTGGAAGCACTCCAACGACCTTCGCTGAAACTGGTCATCTGCGTAATGATGCCGAGACCGCCACGGAATTTGCCTGCACCGCCCGAGCCACTACGGAGACTACGGCGATCGACCATAACCGGCGTCTTGAGCTCAATCGTCTCGATCGGTGCATTGCGTACGTCGCCCTGGCAGACAGAAACCACAGCAGATTCGCCGTCTTCCCACGGGCGTGCACCCCAGCCACCGCCTTCGATGGTCTGCAGTACGAAATCGCGGTTCTTCTTGTCGTCATGACCGAAGAAGGTCATCGAACCGCCAAGCGTACCGAGATGGGCCGCCGGAATACGTTCCGGCAAAGCCGGCGCCAAAGCCTTGAGAATAGTGTCGACCACGGTCGGCAAGGCGCGGCTCCAGCCGGCCATCACCGCCGGGTAGCGAGCCATCATGAAGTTGCCTTCCTGAATCTCGACTTTGAGTGCCCGGAATGAACCTTCGTTGACGGGCTCAAGAGGCCCAGTCAGGCCTTTGTAGGCAATGTAAGGCCCAGCCAAAGTGCGACCATTAATGCCGCTGTTGCGCTGCGGTGAGCAGCCGGTGAGATCAATGGTCATATCGTCGCCCTTAATGACGACCTTGACCTTGATCGGAACGGTTTTGGTCTTGTCGGCGCCATCCGGATCGAGGAACGAATCCGCTTCGTACGTGCCGTC
>CAIYRG010000135.1 GCA_903928515.1 uncultured Alphaproteobacteria bacterium
ACGAAAGACTGGCCGTGACGTTGGCGAAAGACCCCACGCAACTCGCAAATTTGCGCGCCAAGCTGGCGCAGACGAAGGCCACGCAGCCTTTGTTCGACACCGCGCGCTTCACGCGCCACTTGGAGGCCGCCTATTTCGCGATGCAGGGCCGGCTGGCCGCAGGCTTGCCGCCACAAAGCTTCGCCGTCTAATGCCAGCCAATCCTCCATCCGGCACAGCTTTGCGCTTCTTCGCGGACGCCTTGAGCGCGCACAAACAAGGCGATCTCGGTCGCGCCGAAGCGCTGTATGTACAAGCTCTGCAGGCCGAGCCGCATTATGCGGATGCGCTGCATTATCTCGGGCTTCTGCACGGTCAGAAGGGCAATCCGGAAGCCGCCGCGCGTTTGATCGCTGAGGCGGCAGAGCTGGCGCCCCATCCCATCACCCACATGCACTTGGCGGATTCGCTGCAATCGTTGGGGCGTCTGGCCGAGGCGCTCGCGCAATACGACAAAGCGCTGGCGATGAAGGCGGACCTCGCACCCGCTTGGTATGGCCGCGGCACCGCATTGCAGGATTTGGGGCGGCTGGAAGAGGCTTCGGCCAGTTACGACAAATGCCTGTCGCTCACGCCCGATTCCGTCGCCGCACTCTGCGACAAGGGCAATCTGATGCAGCAGCTGGGCCGCGCGTCCGATGCGCTGCCCTTCTATCAAAGGGCCGTCGCGTTGCAGGCAAGCCATGCCGGCCTGCATTTCAATCTCGCCGGTCTCTTGAATGGGCTAGGCCAATATACGGAAGCGCTGAAAAGTTTTGATGCCGCTCTTAGCCTCGAACCGCGTTACACCGATGCCCATTCGGGCCGCGGCACCGTGCTGCAAAATTTGAACAAACCCGCCGAGGCGTTGGAATCGTACAACCGCGCGCTGGCGCTCGATGCGAACCATGCCGTCTCGCTCTACAATCGCGGCATCGTGCTGGCGCAATTGGGCCGCGCGCAAGACGCGCTCGAAAGTTACGACCACGCGCTGCGCCTCAATCCGATTGGCGCAGAAATTTTCTACAATCGCGGCAATGTGCTGCACGATCTCAACCGCAAGCCTGAGGCAATCGAAAGCTTCGATCGCGCCATCGCGTTGAAGCCAGATTATCCCGAAGCCTTCTACAATCGCGGCATCGTTTTGTATGAAATGCGCCGGCTGGAAGATGCGTTGGCAAGTTACGACGGCGCCATTGCGGCCGCCCCCCGACATTCCAGCGCCTATCACAATCGCGGGCTTGTGCTGCACGATTTGAAGCGCATCGACGACGCCCTGGCGAGCTATGACGCAGCGCTCGCTATCGATCCCACAGCGGGCGAGGCGGCGGGCGGTGCGTTCAACATCGTGGCCTATCGCTGCGATTGGCCCGAGCGCGCGAAGCGCGCGAATGTTCTCGTGGATCTCGCTTTAGCGGGACATCTTGTTGAACCGTTCAACATGATCGCGGCAGCTGACAATCCGCAAGCCCAAGGCAGAGGTGCGGCCGCCTATATCGCGCGCATGGCGCCGCCCAAGCCGTCGCAACCGAGAAAGGCGCGTCCCGCCAATCTGAAAATCCGCCTCGGCTATCTCTCCGGCGATTTCCACGAACATCCCGTGGCGCTGCTGACAGCCCCTTTGTTTGAAACCCATGACCGCGCACAGTTCGAGGTGCTCGGGTTTTCGTCGGGCTCGAAAAGCGACACGCCCACACGCCATCGCGTGGAAAAGGGCTTCGACAAATTGTTCGACGTGGAGGGGCTTTCGGATGCGCAAGTCGCACAAGGGCTGGCCGAGCTGAATGTGGATATCGCCATCGATCTCAGCGGCCACACCAAAGGCTCGCGCACGACCGCGTTGGCCTTCCGGCCGACGCCCATCGCGGTTGCGCTGTTGGGCTTTCCCGGCACCACCGGCGCGCCGTTCCTCGATTACATCATCGCCGACCGGCACATCGTCTCGGAACAGACGCAAGGCTTCTATTCCGAGAAGCCCGTTTTCCTGCCCGACACCTACATGCCGAACCACCGTGAACGGAAAATCGCCAAGGCGCCCTCGCGCGCCGAAGCAGGGTTGCCGGAAACCGGCTTCGTGTTTTGCGCCTTCAACGGCAGCTACAAGATCACACGCGAGATCTTCGACATCTGGATGCGGCTGTTGCACGATACGCCAGACAGCGTGTTGTGGCTGAACTTCAACTATGACGCCGCGATGGCGCGCCTGAGAACGGAAGCACTACTGCGGGGCGTTGCGCCGGAGCGGCTGATCTTCGCCCCGATGCTGCCCGACCCGGCCGAGCATCTGGCACGTCTGCAGCTGGCCGATGTGTTCTTGGACACCAACATCTACAACGCCCATGCGACGGCCGCCGACACGCTATGGGCCGGCGTGCCCGTCATCACCTGTCCGGGCCAGAGTTTTTCCGCACGTGTGGCAGGCAGTTTGGTGAGTGCCGCAGGCATGCCGGAGCTGGCAACGGCATCGCTTGCCGATTACGAAGCCCTCGCGCGCAAGTGCGCGCACGATCCAGCATTCCTACGCGCGCTGAAAACCAGACTGATAGCGGCGCGCGAAACCTCAGCTTTGTTCGATGCCAACCGCTACCGCCGCCATCTGGAGACGGCCTACGGCATGATGTGGGATCGCCATCAGCGCGGCCTCGCGCCGGAAAGCTTCAGCGTTTTCTAAAAGCCGAAGCGGCCGAAACTAAGGAATCGCCTTGTCGCCGAAGGGTACGGCGGTTTCCAAATCCGATTCCACATCGGGATGGCGCTTTCGCCCCACACGCCGCCACACATGATGCGTACGCTTGTGCTCGCGCTGATCGCGGCCACTATGCCGCACCTTTTCGGTGGCGAGCAGCACCGCGATCGGCCGCAAGCTCGGCACGTGCTGCGAAACCGTGTGCAACAGAATCAGCATCGGCACGGCGGTGATCGAAGCCGCAGGCCCCCACATCAGCACCAACCCCGTGACGGTGAGGAAGATGGCGATAGGCCCTATGATAATGCGGCGTGACAACAGCCAAGGCTGCACGAGATTGGCTTCCACCGTGTCGAGCGCCAGCAAGATCAGCGGCGGTGCAATGGAATCGGTGATCGTCTTGCCGGTGGCGAAACCCATGAGCGCCGCCGAGATCACGATGACGGTCGGCCCCAGCACCGGAATAAAATTCAGAATGCCGAAGGCGATGCCCCAAAGGATCGGGTTGGCGATCCCGGCCAGCCAGAAACACACCGCCGTGACGAGCGCCAAACCGATATTGATCGAGGCCAACGTGAACAGATAGGTCGAAACACGGTTGCGCACGTCGCGCACGATGCGCGCCACGCGCAGCCGGTTGCGCAGCGTTCGGGGCATCATAATGAATTGCTCGGCGTAGTAGCGCCGGTAGGCGAGCAGGAAGATCATCAAGATGATGACGAACAGGACCTTCGCCAAAATATCCGGCGCGGTGCGCAGCGCGCTGAACAGGAATCCGTCGGCCGCGCTGTCGTTGGACATGACGACGTTGGAATTCACCGTGCGCGTGGTCGTCGTGGACGCCGCCGCCGTGATGCGCTTGGAAACATTCTCCACCGCCATCAGGCTTTGCTTCAGCGGCCGCAATTTGCGTTCGACGGTCTGCACCATTTGCGGCGCGTCGTGCATCCAATCCGTGAAGGATGGCGCCAGAACGGTCGCGCCCACGCCGGCGATGCCGCTCACACTCACCACCGTCAGCACCGCGGCAAAGCCCGCCGGCAGGCCCCAGCGTTCAAAGCTATGCGCAACCGGCGCGAGCACGAGGGTGAGAACGATGGCAATCGCCATCGGCGCCAGGATCGTCGCGCCCAGCACCCCCACCGCGATACAGGCGAACACCGTCAGCAGGATGAAGCAATCGCGCACGATGCGAACATCGTGGCGCAGCGACAGCAACTGGTTGCGGCGAGACGGTATCGGTCTCGCCGTCTTTGGATTGGAAGTCTGATGCTTGGAAAATTCGGGTTCGTGCTTGTTCATACGGCCGTCTCAGCTAGACAGCCGAAAAACCCAGCTGCTGTATGCCGGGATTGTGGGCTTTTTTAGAAGGAAGAAAAAGCGGGTCCCCAACACCGACCAATCGAGGGGGGCAATTTGACGTAGCCTGGGATCGAGAACCCGCTTCGTGAAAGAAAACGGCGGTGGGAAAAAAGCGTTCCGAAAAAAGCAAAAAAAATGCGCAGCGCTTTTGCCCCGTTTAGCGGGAGCCGGGCTCGCATACAGCCGATTGCGCGGCACACGCCACACGCAGATTTTCGCCGGGAACAGTGGGAGATTGCAGGCCATCGGGGATTTCCCCCATGCCGAAAGCCATGCCGAAAAGCAAAGTGGCGCCGATGATCGTCTGCCAAGACAGCCCAAACATATGGAACCCCCCAGACAAATAACCCGCATGGCAGAATGCCGCGCGAGGTATCGATTCTAACCCAGGCCATTTTAACGCCTGAGGCCGTTAAGGGGTTCCGCAGGAACCGTTCATCCACAGCTTCCATCACCCACTGTGATGCGCTGCAGCAAGCCGTTAGCGGTATTTTAGCGGTCTTTGTGCTGCGCCATCGCGCCGGCCGCGCCCAGAATTCCGGCGAACAGCACGGCGAGCAAAGGTTTGTCCTTCGCCATTCCCGCCAACGCCGAAAGCCCAAAATTTTCGGGCCGCGCTTCCGGCGCTACGCTTTGTGCGGGCGCCGATTGCCAGCCATGGACGTAGAATGCGACGAGCGCGATCACCGACGGCAGCAGCAGCAGCAGCGCCGCCGTCGCAAGGGCCGACCACAAGGGCCCCAGCGTAGGCAGAAACGCCAGCAACAATCCGTACCCTGCGAAGCCGATGCCGATCCAAATAAGCGCGGCAATCGCGATCAGCAGGATCACGCGTGCAGCGACGCGCGATGTCATGACGATATTCCTGTCATGATAAACTCAGCGGCGCAGGAACAGCGCGCCGATCAAGGCGCCGGCGCTCATCGAAATCGCACACGCGGCGAGCGGCTGGGTGCGCACCGATTTGCGAACGGTCTCGACGTTCTCCTCGCCCCATTCCTCGACCTCGGACGCCTTGCCCTTGGCATATTGTTTGGCATCGATAACGAGGCCGTTCACGCGCGCTTGGGCTTCGTTGCCCGCGTCGTAAAAAAGACCGCGCATGTCGGCCTGCAGATTTTCAAGGTCGTCACGCAGCGCGTCGATGCGTTGCTGCACCTCTTTACCGCTGTGGCCGTTGGTTTTCTTGCGCCGGATAGCCATGGCAATCCCTCCTCTTGGCAGAACATCATCTGTCCAAGGCAACGTGCGGAACCGTCCTCAAGTTCCATAAAGAAAAACGGCGCCGCCTCGAGTTCTTCGAGACGGCGCCGCGATGCCGAGGGTGTGGCAGCAATAAAGGCTTATGCGGCTTTGCGCTTAATCGAATGGAAGAACAGCGCCTGGCCGATGGTGGCCTGCACCGTTTCGGGAAGAAACGGTTTGGTGATCAGATAGGTCGGCTCCGGACGTTCGCCGGTGAGCAGGCGTTCCGGATAGGCGGTGATGAAGATCACCGGGATGTCGAAGCTGCGAAGAATTTCGTTCACCGCGTCGATGCCCGATCCGCCTTCGCCGAGATTGATGTCGGCCAGAACGAGACCCGGCGTATGGCTGCGGGCTTTGGAAACCGCTTCGTCACGCGTCGCCGCCGTGCCCACCACTTTGTGGCCAAGATCGGAGACAAGATTTTCAAGATCGAGCGCGATGATGGATTCGTCTTCGATGATCAGCACGCGCGAGGCCAATTGCTTTTCGATCGAGCGCTGCGCGTCGACAATCGCCAATTCCACCTCTTCCGGCGTCTCATCCAGGATCTGCCCGGCTTCCGCCAGGCTGAACCCCTCCACTGCGGTGAGCAGCAGGGCGGCTGGCCGCACCCAGGGCGTGCAGGCGCCCCTCGGGGGTCTGGTCGGCCTCATCCAAATCGTCGCCATCGTCGAGCGGCTCGGCCGCACTCGACCAAATGGCATGGAACAGCCGGTAGAGCGCCACTTTGGGCGGCAATTTGGACGAAAGTTCCTGCTTTCCGGCCAAAAGCGCTGTCAAAGCAGCGCGGACATAGGCGTCGCCGCTGGACTGCGAACCGGTCAGAGCACGGGCGTAGCGGCGCAAATACGGCAGATGCGGCGCCAAAGCTTCAGATATGGTCATGGAAATATCCCTGGGTCCCGAGGCGGAAACGAACGCC
>CAIYRG010000136.1 GCA_903928515.1 uncultured Alphaproteobacteria bacterium
AGACTCCAGTCGACGGTACCGTAATGCGCGGAAATCGGACGCGCCAGACCGAGCAGCGAAAGCACGTGCTCCAGCAATCCGGACCGAAACGCGTGGTGAATCGACTTCGCTGCGGGCGCAACACGATAGCGCAGCGCAATCTCCGGGTCATCCAGAAAGGCATCCAGCAGCGCGCGCAGATGCGTGTTCGGAATCGAAGACACAATGCCGCGCAACTCGTCCCACATCTGCTGTGGGTCGCGCGCCGACGCCGGAAAGAAGTCGGCAAAATCGACTTCCGAATCCGCCATCAGCCGCAGCTTATGGATGATGAACTGCGGTCGCGTGTTGTAGATCTGCAGCTGGCCGCGCACTTTGATAAAGCTGTCGCGACCAAACGTGTCCATCACTTCGGCAACGTTGTCCCACATGCGCGCTTCCAGCTCCCCGGTGCGGTCGGAGAGGCCGAGCGAGAGATAGGGCTCGCCCGTGCGCTTCTGGCGAATCTCTTTGGATTGGACGAGAAATACCGCGTTGGCAATCTCGTCCGGTTTCAGTTCGCGAATAGCCGGCGATTTCATCAGTTCGGTATGCCGTTCGAATTCGCAACGGGAGTCTGCTGTACCGGCGGGGTGGCGGGGGTGGCGGGTGCGGAATCTTTCACGCCCGTCATGCCGTACGGAATCACGCCCAGCAGTTTCTTGAAGTGGCGCTGGTTTGCAACCGCGGCTTTTGTCGTGGTTTCAGGCATCAGCTTGGCCGGATCTTTCCATGTGGTGTCCTTGCCTGGCGCGGCGCCGATATCGACATAGCCCGGCTTGATCTGCAGATAAGCGTTCTGACGCAGCGTCGTAAGGTAGGCGCGCATCTTGGGGTCGGACAGCGGCCGGATCAGAACGTCATTGATCTGCGGCTTCACATCGTCAAAGCTGGCCTGGCCTTCCGGAATGTGGTCTTCGATGCGCAAAATTTCAAAGCCGGCGGGCACGCGGATGAGATCGGTGACATAGCCTTTCTCGTGCTTGAAGACGACTTCTTCAATCTGTTTGTTCAGGCTGCCGCGCTGGAAAGGCTGAGGCAGCATGCCGTCGTCGGCGGCGGTCGGCGCGTCGGAATTCTGACGCGCAAGGTCGGAGAACTTGTCGGTGTTGGCGCGCGCGCGTTCGAGCAGGCCGTTGGCCTTCTTCTCCGCGGCGGCCACAGTGGCGGGCTTTCCGTCGCCGATCGATACCAGGATTTCCCGAAGCGTCACCGATTCCTTGCGGACAAAATCGGCTTTATGCGCTTCGTAATACTTGCGCATATCGGCTTCCGGAATGATGATGTTGCGCCATACTTCTTCGCTGATCACGCGCTGCGTGAGGATCTTGTTCTTTTCTTTCTGGCGCACGTCTTCATAAGGAATGCCGAAACCCTGGCGAACCCACTCGTGGAACTTGTCGGGATCGGAGATCTTGCTCTCTTCCTGCAGCGACGCCATTTCTTTGTTGAGCTCGTCGTCCACTTTGATGTCGAGCTCTTTGCCCTTCTGTACGAGCAGCAGTTCGTCGATCTGGCCTTCCAGTTCGCCAGCCTTGGTCTTTTCGAGCACTTGTTCGAGGTTCGCGCCAGTCAATCCCTGTGTGCGCATCTCTTTTTCTTTGGCTGCAATCGATTCCGTGAGTTCGCCACGGGTGACGATATCGCCATTTACTTTGGCGACGATTTCTTCGACGACGCGGGGCGGATCGGGGCGATCGGCCGCCAGCGCGGAACACGCCATCGCAAGGGAAATAATGGCGATAAGAGCCGGGGAACCAGACGCGAAACGCACCTGAATCGGCCAGAGACGAGTGGACATATGTAGTTAGTATGCCAAACAAACATTCGCGGTTTCGACTAATTTTGCGACGTCGTAAAAAAACGCGCATTCGCAGTAAAACGCGGGTATGATCGGTACGAATGAATCTGGTGCGATTCGGGTTCCGGCAAGCAGTGGTTATCGTGGCGATGACCTTGCTGCTGACATTGTCTTCGGCGCTGGCGGCGTCATCCGCGAAAAGCACAGTCAGTCGATCGGCGCTTGTAGATGTGAACCATGCGACCCTGCAACAACTGGAGTCGCTGCCGGGAATCGCCGAAGCTTACGCAGCGAAGATCATTAAGAACAGGCCATACGCCAATAAAACGCAGCTTTCGACCAAAGGGATACTCCCGGCGGCCACCTATGCAAAGATCAAAGCGCTCATCATTGCCAAACAATAGCTGGCCAAACAATAGCTGGCCAAACAATAGCTGGCTAAGCAGTAGCCTCCGGGTCGCGCTGGCCCTGGTGTTTGTGGTCTGCGCTCTGGCTGCGAGCAATCAGGGCTTCCGTTCCCTGCATCTTCTGGAAGATCACTTCGCGCGCTATGGAGCGCAGTTCGGGCCCGTCACCGTGCTGCAGTATCTGCGCATGGCGCAGCAACTCCGCGATGCCGGACCGGGAAAGAATCTGCTGGTCTCGAAACGCCACGACGGCGGCGGTTCCAAGTTCGATGTGAAACGTGGCTGGTTCGTGGCCTATGACGGCGACGGCACGCTGCGAA
>CAIYRG010000137.1 GCA_903928515.1 uncultured Alphaproteobacteria bacterium
CGCGTTCCGCGAAACACCTCCCCCGTAAACGGGGGAGGAACCGACCATGAGATTCACGCTCGGGAAGAAATCGCCCAAACAAAAAGGCGGGCGCTTTTGGCGCCCGCCTTTTCAAGCTTCACAATGTAACGCGACTTACGCCGCGCGCAGCAGCTGGCGCAGCACGTGCTGCAAGATACCGCCGCTCTTGAAATAACCGATCTCGTCCACCGTATCGATGCGAACGGTGAGCGGCATCACGGCCGTCTTGCCGTCCGGATAGGTGATCGTGGCGTCGATGCGCATACGCGGTGCGAAATTCGCGGGCAGCGCCGGAATGTCCACCACTTCGCGGCCCGTCAGCGCGTAATCCTTGCGCGTCTTGCCATCGGCGAATTCGAGCGGCAACACGCCCATGCCCACGAGGTTCGAGCGATGGATACGCTCGAAGGTTTCGACGACAACGGCACGGACGCCAAGAAGTTTCGGACCTTTCGCCGCCCAGTCGCGCGACGAACCCGAGCCGTATTCCTTGCCTGCGAAGATCACGGTCGGAACGCCTTCATCGACATAGCGCATGGCGGCATCGTAGATCGCCAGCTCTTCGCCCGACGGCTTCTTCTCGGAATAGTGCAGCGTGTAGCCGCCTTCCTTGCCGCCCATCATCTCGTTGCGGAGACGAATATTGGCGAAGGTGCCGCGCATCATCACTTCGTGATTGCCGCGACGCGCGCCATAGGAGTTGAACTCCGCCGGTTGCACGCCGTGATCCATCAGATATTTGCCGGCAGGGCTGTCCTTCTTGATCGAACCGGCCGGGCTGATGTGGTCGGTCGTGATCGAATCCGCGAAGATGCCGAGGACGCGAGCGCCCTTGATGTCGGTGAGATCCGACGGGTTCAACGTCATGCCCTGGAAGTATGGCGGGTTCTGCACGTAGGTGGATTTCTCGTCCCACGTGTAGGTGAGGCTCTTCTTCACCTTCACTTTGCGCCAACCGGCATCGCCCTTGAACACATCCGAGTAGCGCTTGCGGAACGCCGCCGGCGTCACGTTCTTGCGAACGGCGTCGGCGATTTCCTTTTGGCTCGGCCATATCTCGTTCAGATAGACCGGCTCATTGTCCTTGTCGTAACCGATCGGCTCTTTGGTGAGATCGGAATTGATCGAACCGGCAAGCGCGTAACACACGACCAGCATCGGCGAGGCGAGATAGTTCGCACGCACTTGCGGATGCACGCGCCCCTCAAAGTTGCGGTTGCCCGAGATGACGGCAGCGGCCACGAGATCGCCTTCGTTCACCGCATTCGACACGTTCTCGATCAGCGGACCCGAATTGCCGATGCAGGTGGTGCAGCCGTAACCGACGGTGTTGAAGCCGAGCTTGTCGAGATATTTGTCGAGGCCCGACTTCGCCAGATATTCGGTCACCACTTGGCTGCCCGGTGCGAGCGAGGTCTTCACCCACGGCTTCACTTTGAGCCCGCGCTTCACTGCGTTGCGGGCGATCAGGCCTGCGCCCAGCAACACGTTCGGGTTCGAAGTGTTGGTGCACGAAGTGATGGCCGCGAGCACGACGTCGCCATGACCGATCGTCTGATCGGTGCCTGCCAGCTTCACGCGCCTCTGCGCATCGTCTTCTTTCTTGAAGGTGTCGATCAGCGCGGAGGCAAACTGCGTGTTGACCTGAGACAGCGCCACGCGGTCTTGCGGGCGGCGCGGACCGGCGAGCGAAGGCTCGACGGCGCCGAGATCAAGCTCCAACGTGTCGGTGAACACCGGATCGGCCGATTTCGGTGTGCGGAACAAGCCTTGCGCCTTGGCGTATTTCTCGACGAGCGCAATGCGCGCCGCGGGACGGCCGGTGTTCTTCAGATAGCGGATCGTTTCCTTGTCGATCGGGAAGAAGCCGCAGGTGGCGCCATATTCCGGCGCCATGTTGGCCATCGTGGCGCGTTCTTCGAGCGTCATGTTGTCGAGGCCTGGCCCAAAGAATTCGACGAACTTGCCGACCACGCCGCGCTTGCGCAGCATCTGCACGGCGGTGAGCACGGCGTCCGTCGCCGTGCAGCCCGCGCGCATTTTGCCGATGATGCGCATGCCGATCACTTCCGGGATCAACATCGACATCGGCTGACCGAGCATCGCGGCTTCGGCTTCAATGCCGCCGCAACCCCAACCCAGAACCGACAGGCCGTTGATCATGGTGGTGTGGCTATCGGTGCCCACCACGGTGTCGGGATAGGCGATGTCGACGTTCTTCTTCGTCTTCTCGTCTTTGACTTTGTCGGTCCAGACGGTCTGCGCCAGATATTCGAGATTCACCTGGTGGCAAATGCCGGTGCCCGGCGGCACAACGCGGAAACGTTCGAAGCCGACCGCACCCCAACCGAGGAACGAATAACGCTCGCCGTTGCGGCCGTATTCGTCAGCCACGTTTTGCTTGAACGCGCTCTTGGTGCCGAAATGATCGACCATCACCGAGTGATCGATGACAAGATCGACGGGCGCCAGCGGATTGATCTTCGCGGGGTTGCCTTTCAGCGCCGACATCGCGTCGCGCATCGCGGCCAGATCGACCACGGCGGGAACGCCGGTGAAGTCCTGCAGCAGAATACGTGCCGGGCGGAAGGCGATCTCGCGATCCGAGGTCTTCTTCTTCAGCCAGTCCGCCATCGCCTTGATGTCGTTCTTGGTGACCGTACGGCCATCTTCATGGCGCAGCAGGTTCTCCAGGAGCACCTTCATCGAGTTGGGGAGCTTGGAGATGCCTTTGAGGCCGTTCTTCTCGGCGGCCGTGAGGCTGTAATAGATGTAGGTCTTGCTGCCGACGGTGAGCTTGCGGCGGGATTTGAAACTGTCGAGGCTTGCCAAGGGATTCGTCTTTCCAATGAAGGCGGGGCCGAATGGGCGGATTTCGCGCGAAAAGGCGCGGAAAGCGGGCGGACAATAGGTCGATTCCGAACCTGAATCCAAGGCTCCTTAATGCTGCCCAATTCATCCCGTATCTAGACTGTATCTGAGATGCCGTATCGCCCAGGGGCCGGGCCAGGATGCGCGTAACATTCGTGACCAAACACTCGTGAAAATGGCGTATCGAAAATCCGTGTGGGATTGGCAAGCAGAGCGTCTTTTCAGAGGCTTGGCAGCGCAATGCACCGCGCCCGCATCGCCCTTTGTCTCCGGCCTGGCGCTGGCAGGTTTGCTGTGCCTGCTGGGAATGCAGCCTGCCACGGCACAGCCTGCCATCCCCGCGCCCACACCGAAAACGGCCCTTGTCGCGCCGGCCCCCTCGAACGCGAATTTGCCCTCCATCTCCAATCTGATCGAATCACAAGAGGCGGAGCTACCGCGCGACGGTGCCTACGTGGCCGGCGATGACATGGGCTTCATCATCGACCACCAGAACGGCGGCACGCAGCTTCGTTTCGAAGGCGAAGACGAGATCTTCGAATTGAAGGTGGATCGCGGACCGGTGGGCGGGCGCGTTCTGAAATACGACACGGGCGATACGGCGCTGGCCGTCACCGGCTGGGGCGGGGTGACCGTCTACACGCCGCAAATGCCGTCGGGCCTTCCGGCCGAACGGTCGGGCGATGCCCCGCATCTGGCGCCGGCCACGCCCAATGTGGACGAGATGCGCCACCTCGCCTCTGCCTGGGCGCAACGCCTGCAGCAAGGCCTGGCGCTCACCGTGCATTTCGACACCGACTGGCAGAAGCAGTTGAACGACGGCACCACGCGCCGCCGTGTTGCCGACGCCATGCTCAACACCGAACGCGCCTTCGCGCGGGTGAAGGACAATCCGGCCGCGCGCAGCAAAGCCGCACAGGTGGAAACCGTACGTATCGGCGAGGCCACGAAGGCCGGCGCGAACAGCAAGCAAGGCGTGCTCACAGTGACGGTGGCCTCAGGCCCCGGTCTGATCGGCGCACCCTCGTCTCTCGCCATCGCCCGCGCCCTGGCACAGCGGTAGGTTTTACGGCTCCCAGTCCGGTGGGGCCATCTCGAATGTCGCAAATTCAAAGCCCGGCGCCACGGTGCAGCCCACCAGCGTGTAATCGCCCAACGGCTTTGCCGCCTGCCACGCATTTGCGGGCACCACGATCTGCGGCTGCTCACCCCGCATAAGATCGTTCCCGAGAATGCGCGTGGACGCGGTGCCGCCTTCTTCCGCGATCCGCAGCTCCAGCGGACCGCCCGCATACCAATGCCAAACCTCCGCGGCATCCACCCGATGCCAGTGCGAGTGCTCGCCCTTGCGCAGCAGATAATAGATGGCGGTGGAATGGGCGCGGCCCTGCACGCCTGCGCCATCCCGAAACGTCTCACGATAGAAGCCGCCTTCGGGATGCGGCGTCAGCCCGAGACGGGCGATGATGTCGTCGGCCGTTGTCATTGCGCCACGCTCTTCAAAAGATGTATCCGCGCCACACTTGTCCCCAGATTCGGCCCCAATGCTGGTCTTAGCTCATATCGTCACCGGAACCGGAACCGCGTTAAGACATTCTTAACCTGGGGAGACCAGCGTGATGGACACCAGTGAAATCGTGAGGCGGGACATGTCTGCCGAAAGAAATGCCGTTTCCTACGCGGGCGACACGTCCACCGCGCAGCCGGATGCTTTTGACCAAGCGTTCGACCTCGACCTTCGCTCCGAGACATTGTCGGGCGTGGGTCTGAGCCGGCTCCCCGCGCTGCACGCTGAAGCTATCGAAACGTCGCGCCTCGCCAATCAGGTCGGCCGCGCGCCAGCCGCCGCCGGATTGCTGGCTGCAGCAGGCGCTATCGTGTTCGGCTGCGCCATCGGCAGCACCGCCTTATTGCCGCTTCTGGTCTGGTCGTTCTTCGTGACATCCGCCGCAATCGCGTTGCTGGCGATTTTGGCTCGCGCTTCCCGTACACCGTTCGATTTGCCGTCACTGCGTGGTTTCGCCTCCGACATGAACGCCGCACTTCTTTATGCGGGCTTCGCCTGGGGCGCGGGCGTGTTCCTCGCCGTTCCGGCCAATGCCGGCAGTTCCGGCCTGATCGTGTTCGGTCTGGGCGGCGTATTGGCCACCGGCGCCATGCTGAAGGCGCGCGCTGCCACCTTCTATTTCCTGATCCCAGGCCTTGGACTGCCGATCATCGCCGCCGCCATGGGAGGTCGGGACGGCCTGATCACGGCGTTGATCCTGGGTTCGATCGCAGCCGGTGCGGCCGTCATCGCGCATCTGCTGGAGAAAGAAACCGCACGCCGTTTGGGCGTAGCGCCGCTTCCGCTCCTCACGCTTTCCTAAGTACCCCAGGCTTAAGCTTAGACGCAGCTGACACAATTCCGGTCCAGAGTGGCCGGAACGACGCATGGCTGCGTTTTCACATCCCGCTCAAGCGGGTCGCGATAAAGGGGGAAGCATGGCAACTCCGACGAGCATGGCCGCCGCGCGCGCGCCGCACAACGCTGACATGGCCACAACCGGCGTGGGCAGTGCGCCCGATCAAGCCCATCACGAAGCGGTGGAATCCGCAGCCCATCTGGCGGAAGCCGCGCGATTGCTCGGCGGCGATTCCGCGCTCTCGGCCTTCTTCACCGGCTTCGTGCGCTATACCTCGCCCGAAGACCTCATCCATTACACCGGCGCGGAATTGGCGGTGCTGGCGAGCCTGGTGCATCAGCGCACGCGTAACCGCGCCCAGAGTCAGACACTGCTCGATGTGTTCGCGCCCAGCCGCGAAGAGCCCGCCTTCACGCGCAACGAAACGATCCTGCTCGCCGTCAACGACGACATGCCGTTCCTGTATGACTCGGCGATTGCGGAAGTGCGCGCGCAAGGCTTCACCATCCGCGCCGCTTTCCATCCCGTCATCGGGGGCGAAAGCATCATCGTGCTGGCGCTCGATCCCGATCTCGATGCGGCGACGATTGAAAAACTGAAATCCGGCCTCGCCAATGTGTTCGGCCAAGTGCGCGTCACCGTGCGCGACTGGAAGCCGATGATGGCGCGGCTGAAGGAGACCATCGAAGGCCTCAAAGCCAATCCGCCGCCGATCTCGCCCGATGCGCTGCACGAGACGCTCGAATTCTTAGGATGGCTCGGCGACAACCATTTCACGTTCCTGGGCGCACGCGATTACGTGTTCGATCCGGCCGCCGACAACGGCGTGGGGACGCTGGATGGACAATGGAGCAGTGGCCTCGGCGTGCTCGCCGACGCCGGCATGCGTGTCGTGCGCCGTGGGGAGGATCGCAAAAGCCTGACACCGGAGGTGCGCGATTTCCTCACGCAGCCTTCACCGCTGGTCATCACCAAAGCCAACACGCGCTCCGTCGTACATCGCCGTCTACATATGGATTACATCGGCGTCAAAACCTTCGACGCGCAGGGCAACCTCAATGGCGAGCGCCGCTTCGTCGGCCTGTTCACCTCGGCCGCCTATCACAAGATGCCATCCGAAATCCCGCTGCTCCGCCGCAAGGTTGAGCACGTTCAGGCAAGCTCCGGTCTGCCGGCCGCTTCGCATGACGGCAAAGCGCTGGCGCAGATCCTCACGGTCTATCCGCGCGACGAGTTGTTCCAGATCGCCGAAGACGAATTGCTCGCAACCGCTTTGGGCATCCTCAATCTCGGCGAGCGCCCCAAAGTGCGCGCCTTTGTGCGCTTCGATCGCTTCGACCGTTTCGTTTCGATTCTCGTCTTCGTACCGCGTGAGCGTTACAATTCGACCGTGCGCGAAAAAATCCACGCGCTGCTGGCCGACACCTTCGACGGCCGCATGTCAGCCTCCTATCCCATGCTCGACGACGAAGCCCTGGCGCGGGTTCTCTATATTGTCGGACGCAATACCGGCACACGCCCCGACGGCGACATCCGTGATCTGGAAAACCAAATCGCGGCCGCAACGCGCACCTGGGACGATGGCTTTGCTGATGCGCTCATTGCCGCGCATGGCGAAAGTTCCGGCATGAAGCTGGCGCGGCGTTACGCCGGTGCGTTCTCACCCGGTTATCGCGGCATGTTCAAACCCGCACAGGCCGTCACCGACATCAAAACCTTGGAGGCGGTTCTCGCAGGCAACGCGGCAGGCGGCACGCTGGCGCTGCATCTCGAGGGGCCGGATGCCACCGACAGCCGAGCCTTGCGTCTCAAGCTGTTCGTCAAAGGCGGCTTCATCGCGCTGTCGGATTGCTTGCCCGTGTTCGAGAATCTCGGCCTGAAAGTGATTGCCGAAGACAGTTTCGAAATCACGCTGCCCGGCGACACCGAAACATCGGCCACCGTGCACAGCTTTCTGATGAAGCGTACCGGCGCGGAAATGATCGGCCTCGATGCGCTGCGCCCGTTGCTGGAAGAAGCCTTCCACGCCGTGTGGGCGGGACGTGCGGAATCCGACGGCTTCAATCGCCTTGTCAGTGGCGCAGGGCTCGCCTGGCGCGATGTCGCCGTATTGCGCGCGGTGGCGAAATTTCTGCGCGAGACGGGATTTTCCTTAAGCCAAACCTATGTCGAGAACGCGCTGACCAAGAGCCCGGATATCGCGCGGCTTCTGGTGTCGCTGTTCCGTGTGCGCTTCGAGCCGGAAGCCTTTGCGGGTATGGAAGCACGCCAGACGGCCGCCAAAGCCATCAGTGACAAGATCGCCGCCGCATTGGGCGACGTGCCGAATGCCGATGACGACCGCGTGATCCGCACGCTGGAAGCCATCATCAATGCGATGCTGCGCACCAATTTCTTCCAGCCTGACGCCAATGGCGAAGACCGCCATTTCATCAGCTTTAAGCTGGCGAGCCGCACGCTGGATGTGATCCCCGCACCCAGGCCGCTGTATGAGATTTTCGTCTACGCGCCGGAAGTCGAAGGCGTGCACCTACGCTTCGGCAAAGTGGCGCGCGGCGGCATTCGCTGGTCGGACCGTGCGGAAGATTTCCGCACCGAAATCCTGAGCCTGGTGAAAGCCCAGCAGGTGAAGAACGCCGTGATCGTGCCGGTGGGCGCGAAGGGCGGCTTTTATCCGAAGCATGTCTCGCCGACCATCACGCGCGACGAATTCCAGAAGATCGGCGTTGCCACCTACAAGACCTTCATCGGCGCATTGCTGGACATTACCGACAATATCGGGCCGGACGGCGCGATCATCCCGCCCAAAGACGTGCTGCGCTACGATGACGACGATCCCTATCTGGTGGTTGCCGCCGACAAGGGCACGGCCACCTTCTCCGATATCGCCAACGGTTTGGCGGACGAACGCGGCTTCTGGTTGAGCGATGCTTTCGCCAGCGGCGGCAGCGAGGGTTATGACCACAAGAAGATGGGCATCACCGCGCGCGGCGCGTGGGAAGCCGTGAAACGCCATTTCCGCGAAATCGATCGCGACATCCAGACTACCCCCTTTACCTGCATCGGCGTGGGCGACATGTCGGGCGATGTGTTCGGCAATGCCATGCTCCTGTCTCAGCAAACGAAATTGCTGGCGGCGTTCGATCATCGCCACATTTTCTTCGACCCCGAGCCCGACACGGCCAAGACCTGGGCCGGGCGCAAACGCCTGTTCGATCTGCCGCGTTCGTCGTGGGACGATTTCGACAAATCGCTCATCTCAAAGGATGGCGGCGTATACCCGCGCACCGCCAAAGAGATTCCGCTGAACGATGCGCTCAAGAAACTGACCGGACTGAAGACCGACAGCGCCAAACCCACCGATATCATCAAGGCGCTGCTGACGGCGCAAATCGATCTTCTGTTTTTCGGCGGCATCGGCACCTACATCAAGGCGACACCCCAAGCGAATGCCGATGCGGGCGACCGCGCCAACGATGTGTTGCGCGTGAACGGCCGCGATATCCGTGCGCTTGTTGTTGGCGAAGGCGCCAATCTGGGCTGCACCCAATTGGGCCGCGTGGAATATGCCCAAGCCGGAGGCCCGGAGAAAAAAGGCGGTCGCATCAACACCGACGCCATCGACAATTCGGCAGGCGTGGATACCTCCGATCACGAAGTGAATCTCAAGATCTTGATGAGCGGCCCGCTGCGCCGGGCCGAGATCAAGAAAGACGAGCGCAACGAACTTCTGTTCGCGATGACGGAAGAAATCGCCGCCCTCGTTTTAAAAGACAATTACGACCAGACGGAAGCCCTCTCCGTGATGGAGATGCGTGCGCCCCGCGATCTCGACACCACCCAACGCTTCATCCGCGAATGGGAGAAGGCCGGCAAACTCGACCGCGCCGTCGAACAGCTTCCTGACGATGATGGGCTGAGCGCGCGCGCCCGCAACGGCAAAGGCCTGACGCGGCCCGAACTGGCCGTGGTGCTGGCCTATGCCAAGCTCGATCTGTTCGAGCAGGTGATCGAAAGCAATCTGCCCGACGATGCCTATCTGCAGCGCGAACTCGTGGCGTATTTCCCGCCCGAAGCGGTGAAGCGCTTCCCGGCGGAATTGCAAAACCACCGGCTGCATCGCGAGATCGTGGCGACGCAGCTGGCGAACAAGCTGGTGAATATCGCCGGCCCCCTGTTCGTGCAGCGCTTGCGCGAACTCTCCAACGCACCGGCCTCCTGCATTGCGCGTGCCTTCGTGATCGCCGAAGGCGCCTTCGCGCTGGAAGGCCTCAAAGCCAAGATCGACGCGCTCGACCTGAAAATTCCTGCGAGCCGCCAGATCTCCATGATGGCGCGGCTGGAAGATTTGTTCCGGCGGTTGGGCCTTTGGTTCGTCGTAAATCTCCCGCCCAACGCCGATATCGGCGAGTCTGTGAAAACCTACGCCGAAGGCATGCAGCGCCTGAAAGCCAATTTCGAGAATTTCGCCTCGCCCTTTGAGAAAGAAGAAGCGCAGGCGGCCTTCGCGCAACTCCAGACCGATGGCGTGCCGGAAAATCTGGCCCGCGAATTGGCGGCGATTCCCTTCCTGGCGGCCGTGCCGGAGATCGTACTCCTCGCGCAAAGCCAAAAGATCGATGTGGAAGTCGCAGGCTCCGCCTATGCCGCTATGGGCGCGGAACTCGGCTTGGACAAACTGCGCAGCTACGCCGCCAAGATCACCATCGACGATTATTGGGACCGCATGGCGCTGCGGCGGATCTTTGACGATTTCTACGCCGGACAGCGCGTGCTGGCGGGCAGCGCCTTGAGCGTAGGTAAGCAATCTGACGGCGCGGCAGCGGCGAAGGATTGGGTGACGGCACACAAGGACGATGTGATGCGCACGCGCGCCTTTCTGGATGATCTGGAAAAGGGCGGGGCTGCGAGCCTGGCGAAGCTCTCGCTCGCCAACAGCCACATCCAGAAGCTGGCCGAAGCCGCAAAGACCTGAAGCGAAACGTGCCCGTTATTTGAGTAACCGCCCAAATCATGTTTCATACGCGCCCATGGAAACAGCCCGCCGGGTGACATCGCGCTTCAACATCCGTGTGGTCACGCGCACGGATGGCGCAATTGCGCGCGCGTTGGGGCTGAAATCGCTCGACGCCGTGCCGCACAAAGCCGGGCGCATCCGGCTGAGCCGCAAATGTACCGCCGAACAGGCCTTCGCCATCGTCATCCTGCACGCCTTGCGCCACGTGGCGAGCAACGCCGCCGCCGTGACGCTGGCGCGCGAACCCGAAGGTATTCACCAGATCCGCGTCGGCCTGCGCCGCTTGCGCGCCGCGATGACGGCGTTCGGCCCCGCCTTCCGCACGCCCGCACTGGAAAACCTACGCCGCCAGGCCAAGACCATCGCCAATGCGTTCGGCGAGACCCGCGAGTTGGATGTGTTTGCACTGGAATTGCTCCCCAAGATCGAGGACGGCGCGGAAGGACGCGCCGGCTTCGTGGCGCTGCGCTTCGCGGTTGAGGATCTGCGCCATGCCGCCTGGAACGATTCCGCGAGCTTCACGCAATCCGACAGCTTCACGCAATTCGTGCTCGACCTCGCGGCCCACGTGGACCAAAAGCTGTGGCGCGAGGGCGCCACCGACGAACAGATCGTGGTGTTCGAGACGCGCGCGAAATCCTTGAGCCGCGAGCGGCTGCGCAAGCGCCG
>CAIYRG010000138.1 GCA_903928515.1 uncultured Alphaproteobacteria bacterium
CACCGCTTCATCATCGATCCGATCGACGGCACCTCGAATTTCATCCACGCGATGCCACATTTCGCGATCTCCATCGGATTGGAGCGTGAAGGCACGCTGGTTTCGGGCGTGGTCTACAATCCCGTCACCGACGAGATGTTCACCGCCGAACGCGGCCATGGCGCGTATCTCAACGACAAACGCTTGCGCGTGGCAGCACGCACCAATTTGCCCGACATTCTGGTGGCCACCGGCTCGCCGTTCCTCGGCAAAGACGGACACGACGTTTTCTTGAACGAGATGAAAGCGGTGATGGGCGCGACTGCCGGTATCCGCCGCTTCGGCTCGGCCGCGTTAGATTTGGCGTGGGTCGCGGCCGGACGTTTCGACGCATTCTGGGAACGCAATCTGAAATCCTGGGATATCGCAGCCGGTATTCTGCTGGTGAAGGAAGCCGGCGGCTTGGTGAGCGATCTCACGAACCGCGATCAGATGTTGGAGTCGGGGCACATCCTCGCAACCAACGAAAATCTGCATCGCCCATTGCTGGAACTGATCCGCAAGGCGAATTAAGCCCAGGCGCGTGGCGGCGAGTCTCCGCTTCTCCTCCCCCGTTTACGGGGGAGGTCCGGCCGCAGGCGTTAGCTTTTCTTAGGAGTGAAGCGACTTCGCTAGCATCTCTTGGCGCGTGAGCGCCTTAGAGATGCTGCGCTAGAAAAGCTATGGCTCGTGCCGGGGGGAGCAAGTCCCAAATCGCAGTAAGCACACCTGACAAATTTTCATAGATGTCAGTATTCGTCAGGCGGAGTTTCGTCTTCGCGCAATCCCCCCTCCCGCGCTTCGCGCGCCCTCCCCCGTAAACGGGGGAGGAGAAGGATTGTGCGAAACCTTGGCGTTTGTTGGGCGGAGGCGGGGAGTTAACTCGCCAGGGCTTTGGAATCCGAAAACTGCAGCGCGGCCAAGCGCGCATAGAGCCCGCCGCCTTGCACCAGTTCGGCGTGGCTGCCTTCGGCGACGATACGGCCCTGATCCATCACCACGATGCGCTTCAAGCGTTGGATCGTCGCCAGACGGTGCGCGATGACGATGGTGGTGCGGCCCGCCATGAGGTTGTTGAGGCCTTGCTGCACCAGCCGTTCGTTCTCGGCATCCAACGCGCTGGTGGCTTCATCGAGCAACAATAAGGGCGCGTTGCGCAGGATGGCGCGCGCAATCGCCAAGCGTTGGCGTTGGCCACCCGAAAGTGTGGCACCGCGCTCGCCCAACAGCGATGTGTCGTAGCCGTTGGGCAGTTGCGTGATGAATTCGTCCGCCGCCGCTGCCACGGCCGCCGCGCGAACTTCATCCGGGCTCGCATCGGGGCGGCCGTAGAGAATGTTATCGGCAATCGTGCCGGAGAAGATCGTCGGTTCTTGGCTCACCACCGCGATGCGCGAGCGAAGCACGCGCGGATCGACGGCATCGACGCGCAAGCCATCGACCAGAATCTGCCCGGCTTGCGGATCGTAAAAGCGTTGCAGCAATTGGAAGGTGGTGGATTTGCCCGCACCCGATGGCCCGACCAACGCCACCGCCTCGCCCGGCGCAATCGCCAGCGAGAAGCCGTTGAGTGCTGCCACATCGGGGCGCGACGGATAATGGAACACGACATTCTCAAACCGTACTTGCCCGCGTGCGGGCACCGGCATGGCAAGCGGTTGCGCGGGCGCTTGCACGGCGGGCTCGGTGTGCAGGATTTCCATGAGGCGTTCGGTGGCGCCCGCAGCACGCTGCACGTCGCCCCACATTTCGGTGATGCCGCCAGCGCCTGAGGCCAGCAGCACGGCATAGAGGATGAACTGGCTGAGTTGTCCGCCCGTCATACGGCCCGCGAGGATTTCGTTCGCGCCCAGCCACAACACGCCCACCACGCAGAAGCCGACCAGCGAGATGACGATGCCGGTCATCCAGGCGCGCGCCTTCGTGCGTTGAATCGCGGCGTTGAAGCTGTCTTCGGCAGCCGCGGAAAAGATTTTGCGGTCGACATCTTCATGCGTGAAGCTTTGCACCGTCGCCATGGCGTTCAGCGTTTCGCTGGCCCCCGCCGACATATCGGCCAAGCGATCCTGGCTGGTGCGCGAAAGCCCGCGCACGCGGCGCCCCAAGAAGATGATGAAGCCCACCACCAGCGGCACGCCGACGAAGCACGCCAGCGCCAATTTCGGGCTGGTGGCGATCATCAGCACGATGGCGCCGAGGGACATCACCAGATTGCGCAACGCGATGGAGGCGCTTGAGCCCACCACCGTTTGCACCAAAGTGGTGTCGGCCATCAGGCGCGATAGGATTTCGCCTGTGCGCATGCTCTCGAAGAAATTGGGCGAAAGTGCGAGCATGTGATGGAAGACGCTGCGGCGCACATCCGTCACCACGCGCTCGCCGATCCACGTCACGAAATAATAGCGCGTGGCCGAGGCCGTGCCGATCACCACGCACACGCCGACAAGCAGCAGGAAGTAATGGCTGATCTGGCTGGCCTGCTCGGCCGAGAAGCCGTGATCGATCACCCCACGGATCGCCATGGGCAGCGCCAGCGTGCCGGCCGCGGCCACCAGAAGTGCCAGGCCCGCACACACCAGCTTCGCCGTGTAGGGCTTCAAAAACGGCGCCAACCCACGCAGCGGCCCAACGCGCTTGCTGCCGGTGCGGCGCGCATCGCGCATGTCGGTATCGGAAGGCGGGGGTGTGGACATGATGCGGTTGGCCGGAATTCTTGCGGCTCTCCTATAGCCCGGTTCTGCTAGGATGGGCGACGATTTTGGGGAGGCCAAGATGACAAAAAAGCTCTTTACGCGGCTGGGAATAAGTTTGGCGCTGGCTGTCACAATGGGAGCCCCAGCCAAAGCCGAGGTGCAGGACAAGACCGCCACCATCAAAGGCACGCGGGTGCAGTACGTGGTGGTGCTCCCCAACAATTACGACCCCAATAAGGCCTACCCAGCCGTGCTCGCCTTCCCGCCCGGCGGACAGGATTTGGAAACGGTGCATTCCACCGTCGATCATGTCTGGAAGACCCAGGCCGAGACACGCGGCTATATCGTGGTCGAACCGGCCGCGCCTGGCGGACAGATGTTTTTCGAGGGCGGCGACAAAATTTTCCCCGAGTTCATCACGAAGATTCTGAGCGACTACAAAATCACCGGCGGCAAACTGCACATTGCGGGCATGTCGAATGGCGGGTTGAGCGCGTTTCTCGTGGCCTCGGAATATCCGCAATATGCGTGGTCGCTCACCGGCTTTCCGGGATTCCTGGACGATTCGACCGATGCAAAATTGAGCGCGCTGAAGGGAATGTGCATTGCGATGTATGCGGGCGAATTGGATTCGGGGTGGCCGCAGGAAATGGCCGCGCAAGCAAAGACATTACGCGCGAAAGGATTCCCTGTGTTCTTCGCCATCGAGAAAGGCGAGCCGCATGTCATCGAGACGTTGCGCGATGCGGGCGCGCACCGGCTGTTCGATCAGTTCGAGCAAGCGCGCGCGGGAAATTGCGCGAAGAATTGAAGTTGGTAAATTCTGACGGAGAATACTAGTGAAAATGACGGCAGTAATATCCAGCGCATCGCGCGGCTCACCGGAAACAGAAGTCACGCTCAAAAAACATCGTTAGAGCTTTTCGAATTGCTCAACGAGAATTTCGACATTTCGCGTCTATCTATTCCACATAAATGGCAAAAGGAAACGCGACACCAGCATCAGAATCCCCAATGCTAGAAAGATTGAAAATGGAAAGACAATTATCGCCGCGCGAACGTCAGCATTGAACCCGCCGAAGTAGAGCGGAGCCGAAAACAATAGCGCAGAAAACGGCAGCCAAA
>CAIYRG010000139.1 GCA_903928515.1 uncultured Alphaproteobacteria bacterium
AGAACAGGTACGAAAGTGCCGGATGATTCTGCCAATAGGCCACGAGGCTCTTCAAAAGATCGGGCCTGCGCAGGAACGGCGAGTCGGGCGGCGTCTGTGCCCCCACAACAATATGATTGCCGCCGCCGGTGCCGGTATGCCGTCCATCGAGCAGGAATTTCTCCGTGCCCAAACGCGTTTGGCGCGCCTCTTCATACAGCGTGGTGGTGATGTCCACCTGCTCGCGCCAATTCTTCGCGGGCTGAATGTTCACTTCGATCACACCGGGATCGGGCGTGACCTTGATGACGTTGATGCGCGGATCATAGGGCGGCGGATAGCCTTCCACATGAATCGCCGCACCGGTTTCCGCCGCCGCATCTTCAATGGCGGACAGCAGATCGAAATAATCGGCGGCGGTTTCGGTCGGCGGCATGAACACGCACAAGCGGCCATCGCGCGGCTCAAAGCTGAGTGCGGTGCGAACGCTGACGCCTTCGATGGGTGGATATTGTTCGACGCGCGAAACGCGCTGTTCCCAGGATGGCTGTTTGAGAGCGCCCGTCAAATATGGCTGGCGATAGGAATCGCGCTCTGGCAACGGCGCCAACGCGCCGAACGGATCGGCCGGCTGCACGAAAGCGCGGTCCACCGGCGCAATCCAGGGCAGCGTGTTCAGCGGCAGGCGCAAGCCCACCGGCGAATCGCCGGGCACCAGCAACAAGCGGCCGGCGCGCGTGGTCCAGCGTTCGGAATACCAAGGCCGTTGGGCTTTCGAGTTCCAGCGTTGAACGGGAAGCACGTAGCCCGTTGGCTTGCCCACGCCGCGACGGAAGACGCGCGAAAGCCGATCGCGTTCTTCCGCATCGTCGAGCTTGGAATCGAACACGTCGACATTCTCAGGCAGTGCGTGTTCGCGTGAAAGATAGTGCGCGGGGTCTTCAAACGCGGCCATCGCGCACTCGGGATGAATATCGAGGCGCTTGGCCACGCCCTGCGCCAAAAGCCGCGCGGCTTCGGCATCGGGTTTGTAATCGGCTTTTTCCTTGGCGATGCGCGAAGCATCGCGCCATAGCGAAACGCCGTCCGTGCGCCAATAGACCGCGAAGGCCCAGCGCGGCAGGCTTTCGCCCGGATACCATTTGCCTTGGCCGTAATGCAGCATGCCGCCCGGCGCGAAACGGTCGCGCAAGCGGCGGATCAACTCATCGGCGAAGCCGCGTTTGGTGGGCCCGACCGCGGCCGTATTCCACTCGTCGCCTTCCATGTCATCGATAGACACGAAGGTGGGCTCGCCACCCATAGTGAGGCGCACATCGCTCGCCTTTAAAGCCGCATCGACTTCATCGCCAAGCTTATCGATCTTGGCCCATTGCTCCGGCGTGTAAGGCTTGGTGACGCGCGGTGGTTCGTACACGCGCGATACCGACATCTCGTGGTCGAATTCGACTTCACATTCGTCCATCGAGCCGGAAACGGGCGCTGCCTGCGTCGGGTTCGCGGTGCAGGCGAGCGGGATATGCCCCTCGCCGGCGAACAAACCGGACGTCGGATCGAGTCCCACCCAACCCGCGCCCGGCAAATACACTTCGCACCAGGCGTGCAGATCGGTGAAATCGGACGTCGCACCCGATGGGCCGTCGAGCGAGGCGACATCGGGTTTGATCTGGATGAGATAGCCGCTCGCGAAGCGCGCGGCGAAACCTAAGTGCCGCAGCACCTGCACCAGCAGCCATGCGGAATCGCGGCATGAACCGGAACGCTTGGTGAGGGTTTCTTCCGCCGGCTGAATGCCGGGCTCCATGCGGATGGTATAGGAGATGTGTTTCTGTATGGCCGCGTTCAGTTCAAACAGGAACGCCGTGGTCTGCCGGGATTTGCGCGAAATGGCATCGACGAACGCTTTGAGCAACGGGCCCGGTTTGTCGGTGCGAAAATACGGTTTCAAATCCTCGGCGAGTTCGGGCGCGTAATCGAAAGGCCAATTCTCGACCTCCGGCTCCAGAAAGAAATCGAACGGGTTGATCACATCCAACTGCACGGTGAGATCGACCGTGATGGTGAAATGATCCGTGGGCTCCGGGATGACGATGCGCGCTTGCCAGTTCGATTGCGGATCTTGCTGCCAGTTGAGGAAATGCTCCTCCGGCTCGATCTTCAACGCGTAGGAAAGAATGGGCGTCCGGCAATGCGGTGCGGGCCTGAGCCTGACCGTTTGCGGCCCCAGCTTTACCAGCCGGTCGTAGCGATATTTCGTGGCGTGATGGAGGGCGATCCTGATGCTCATGGTCCTACTATGCCGCAAGTGCGAAGAAACCGGCAATGCGACTTCCGCGCCGCACAATAAATCGGGTAATACTTTGTTCTCATGGTATTTCTTACGACACAGCTGATTAAAATATAGGCAAGGAATGGTTGCGAAGATCATCGACGGCGTGGCAATCGCCAAAGCGGTGCGTGTGGGCATCGCCGCCAGGGCCCAGGCCCTGGCCGCGAGGGGCATTCAGCCCTCTCTGACGGTGATCGTGGTCGGGGAAAACCCGGCTTCCGCCGTCTATGTGCGCAATAAGGTCCGGGCCTGCGGCGAGGCGGGCATCCACTCCGATGTCGTGCACTTTCCCGGCGACGCCACCGAAGACCAGATCCTGTCGCGCATCCGCGCCCTCAATGCCGATCAAACCGTACACGGAATTCTGGTGCAATTGCCGTTGCCCCAGCACATCTCGGTGCGGCGTTTGCTGGAAACCATTGCCGTGGACAAGGATGTCGACGGCTTCCATCTCTACAATGTCGGCGGGTTGGTGATCGGGCAAACGGTGTTTCCGCCCTGCACGCCGTACGGCGTGCAGAAAATCCTCGAACACGAAAACATCGAGATCGAGGGCAAGAACGTCACCGTCGTCGGCGCCTCGAACATCGTCGGCAAGCCGATGGCTTTGATGCTGATGCAGCGCGAAGCCACAGTCGCCATCTGCCATGCGAAAACGCGCGATCTCGCCCAATACACGATCCTGGCCGACATTGTGGTGGTGGCGGCCGGCAAGCCCGGCCTCATCGTCGCGCCGATGATCCGCACGGGTGCGGTGGTGATCGATGTCGGCATCAACTTCCTGCCCAACGGCAAATTGGTCGGTGACGTTGATTTCGAAGGCGTGCGCCAGAAGGCGTCGTACATCACGCCGGTGCCGGGCGGCGTCGGCCCGATGACCGTGACGATGCTTTTGGAAAACACCGTCGCCGCAGCCGAACGCGCCACGAAAGCGGCCTGACGCTTAAGGGAAATTATTCCCTCCCTGCCCGACTATTAATTCATGGAACCAACCCCTCCGCCCAAGGTTTAGGCGTGAGGGGAGTTCCTGATGGCCAATGACAGCGGCAAAATCACCAGACGGTTGCTTGTGGGCGCCACCGCGACCACGGCGTTGGCATTTGGCGCGGCCAAGGGCGAAACGATCAGTGGATCGGTGCCTTGGAAGGCCGGTGAAGCCGACCGCCCAGACGCCGCAGACCCGCGCCAGGGCTATCTCTTCTTTGACGCCAATGAGGCCGCCTTCATCGAGGCTGCGGTTTCGCGCCTGATTCCGAAAGACGAATTGGGCCCCGGCGCTTTGGAAGCCGGCGTTGCCGTGTTCATCGACCGCCAATTGGCCGGGCCTTACGGCAAGGGCGACCATTTCTATCTGAAAGGCCCCTTCCCACACGGCGAGCCCACGCAAGGCTGGCAGGCGAAAAGCCCGGCCGAGGTCTATCGCGCCGCCATCGTGGAAGTGAACCGGTATGCGATGGACCAGAAGAACGCGGCGTTCGCAAAACTTACGCCGGAAGATCAAGACGCAATTTTGAAGTCACTGGAATCGGGCGACGCGAAACTGAAGAACGATGTGGATTCCAAAGCGTTCTTCGCAGCTTTGCTGCAAAACACCATCGAAGGCTTCTTTTCCGATCCGCTGTACGGCGGCAATCGCGACATGGCGGGCTGGAAGCTGATCGGCTTTCCGGGCGCGCATTACGATTATCGTGACTATGTGCGCCGCCACGGCCAAGCCGTGGACATCGCGCCTGTCGGATTGATGGGCAAACCCGGTTGGGAGCGAAGCTGAACATGGCCGAGCTGAAACCCGACGCGATTCTCATTGGCTTCGGCTGGACCGGCGCCATCATTGCCGAACGTCTGACGGCGGCGGGCCTCAACGTCGTGGCCATCGAGCGCGGTGGCTGGCGCGACACCGCGACGAATTTCGCCGTGACGTTCGATCAGGATGAGCTGCGCTATATGTGGCGGCATCATCTGTTCCAGAACGTCGCGCAAAACACGCTGACTTTCCGCAACAACGAAAATCAGATGGCGCTGCCGATGCGCCATTTGGGTTCGTTCCTGCCAGGCACCGGCGTGGGTGGTGCGGGCGTGCATTGGAACGGCCAGGTGTGGCGCTTCCTGCCCAGCGATCTGGCGGCGCGCAGCCACAACGAAATGCGCTACGGCAAGTCAGCGATTCCCGACGACATGACGATCCAGGATTATCCCGTCACCTATGACGAGCTGGAACCGCATTACAGCACCTTCGAATATCTCTGCGGCGTCTCGGGCAAAGCGGGAAATCTACAAGGGCAGATCGTGCCGGGCGGCAATCCGTTCGAAGGCCGGCGTTCGCGCGAATATCCCAATCCGCCGCTCGACATGACCTACGGTCCGACGCTGTTCGCGCAAGCCGCTTCTGAGGCGGGTTATCATCCCTTCCCCCATCCGGCCGCGAACATGTCGCGCGCCTATACCAACCCGCTTGGTGTGCAATTGGGCCAATGCACCTATTGCGGCTTCTGCGAAAAATTCGGCTGCGGCAATGATTCGAAGGCCAGCGCAAAGACAACAATCCTGCCGGTGCTGATGCAGCGGCCGAATTTCACGCTGCTTACCGAATCCGAAGTGCTGAAGATCAATCTCGATTCCACCAAGACGCGCGCCACCGGCGTCACCTATGTGGACTCGAAAGGCCAGCAGCAGACTTTGAATTCCGAGATGGTCGTTCTCTCGGCCTACATTCTGCACAACGTGCGGCTGCTGCTGCAATCCGGCATCGGCACGCCCTACAACCCGATGACCGGCGAAGGCGTGATCGGCAAGAACTACGCCTATCAGATCACCTCTTCCGTCAATGTGTTCTACGACGACAAGCTGATCAATCCGTTCATCGGCGCGGGCTCGCTCGGCATGATCATGGACGATTTCAACGGCGATAATTTCGACCACACCGGATTGGGCTTCATCGGCGGCGGCTATATCGGCGTGCTGAACACTGGCGCCCGGCCCATCGAGACCCATCCCACGCCCGATGGCGTGCCGGGCTGGGGCGGCCTGTGGAAAAAGTCCGTGGCCGAAAATTATCGGAAGACGGTCGGCATCAACATCCACGGCTCGGTGATGAGCCATCGCGGCAATTATCTCGATCTCGATCCGACATACACCGATAGTTACGGTCAGCCATTGCTGCGCATGACGTTCGATTACACCGACAACGAACACAAGATGTCGGACTATCTCACCGACCGCGCCGCCGATGTCGCCAAGCGCATGAACGGGCGCGAGGTGCAATTGAAGCGCCGCAGCGGCGCCTATTCCATCGTGCCGTATCAGACGACGCACAACACGGGCGGCGCGATCATGGGCACCAACCCGACCAACAGCGCGGTGAACAAATATCTCCAAAGCTGGGATGTGCCGAACTTGTTCATCCAAGGTTCGAGCGCCTTCCCGCAGAACGCCGGGTACAACCCAACGGGCACGGTGGCAGCACTCGCCTATCACTCGGCGGATGCCATCCTGAACCAATATCTGAAATCGCCCGGCCCCTTGGTGCACGCATGAAACGCCGGCTTCTCACCTGGTGTGCGTTTTTCGGCGTGCTCGCCACGCCCAATCTCGGCGCGCAAGAGGCATCAACGTCCGCCGGCAACGAAGCCGCGCAACGCGGCGCGTATCTGGCCGTGCTCGGCGATTGCGCGGGTTGCCACACGATCGAAGGCAAGCCCGCCTATTCGGGCGGCGTTCCACTCGGCACGCCGTTCGGCACGATCTACTCGGCCAACATCACGCCCGACAAAGACACCGGCATCGGCAGTTGGACCGACGAGCAATTTTACAACGCCCTGCACAGCGGGGTCGGCGCGGACGGGAGCCATCTGTATCCCGCCTTCCCGTATCCTTATTTCCAGCGCATCTCGCGCGAAGACAGCGACGCACTGCACGCCTATCTCGCCACGCGGCCCGCCACGCACAACGTGCCGCCCGCGAACAAGATGCCCTTCCCGTTCAACCTGCGCTTTTTGATGGTGCTGTGGAACGCGGTGAATTTCGATCATACGCCCGCACCCGTAGACGCCAGCAAACCGCAAGCCTGGAATCGCGGCGCGTATCTGGTGTGGGGCCCCGGCCATTGCGGCGCGTGCCACACGCCGAAGGACTGGACCGGCGGCGACAAGAACAATTTGATGTTCACAGGCGGCGTGCTCGACAATTGGGCGACCGCGAATCTGACCGGCGATCCGCGCAGCGGCCTCGACAGCTGGACCGCCGAGGACATCGCCGAATATCTGAAAACCGGCCGCAACAAGCACACCAATGCGTCGGGCTCGATGCAGCTCGTCATCAAAGATTCCACCAGCCTCATGAACGATGACGACCGCGCCGCCATCGCCACCTATCTGAAAAGCCTTCCTCAAGGTGGCATGGACAAGGACAATGGCGCGGCCGATGCCGCAGCGATGAAAGCGGGCGGACAGATTTTCGCCGACACCTGCTCGGCCTGCCATAAGGCCCAAGGCGCGGGCGAGCCGGAACTGTTCCCGCCGCTGGCAGGCAATGCCTCATTGCAAAACGGCGATGCCACGACCGTGATCCGGGTCATCCTGGAAGGCGCGCGTTCGGTGGCGACCAAGGACAGACCGACGCCGGCCGCCATGCCCGCCTTCAACTGGAAGCTCACCGATCAGGAAACCGCCGACGTCGCCACCTATGTGCGCAACGCCTGGGGCAACCGCTCGCCGGCGGTGAACGCCAGCGACGTGAAGAAAATCCGCGACGCAATCAGCCAAAAGGCCGCGAACTGATTACGGCGTGAGGTGATTGGCGAAATCGAGCTTCACGCCTTTGCGCTCGCGCACGCCAAAGGTCACCAGCAGTGCGATGATCAAGGCGGTGACGCCATCCTGCGTTGCCAGCGGCTCGCGGATGTCAGTGCCGTTCTGCACGGCAATGGAAGTTTGAAACACCGCGTTCACCGAGGCCAGCAGATTGCCCAACTGATACATGAGGCCGGGGAACGTCGCGCGGATGGCGGGCGGAGAGATTTCGTTCAAGTAGGCCGGGATCACACCCCAAGCGCCTTGCACGGCAATCTGCATCAGGAACGCGCCGACCGCGAGCCAGATGGGCGTGTTCGCCAGCACCCACAGCGGAATGATGGGCAGCGACATCAGCACCGTGATGATGATCGTGCGCCGCCGTCCGATGCGTTCGGACAACGCGCCAAACGATATGCCCCCGATGATGGCACCGATGTTGTACGTCACCGCGATGGCGCCGACGATGGCGGGCGAAAAGCCATGCTGCACTTGCAGGAAGGTGGGATAAATATCCTGCGTGCCGTGGCTGAAGAAATTAAAGCCGGTCATCAGCGCGATGGCGAACAGCGCCAACTTCCAATGCTGCAGAATTTGCGAGGCCGCCGTATCGGTCATGCCCCGCATCAATGTCAGCACCAGAAGGAAGACCGCGACAAGGCCCAATTTTACCGGCCAGAAAAGCGATGACAGCATAATGGTTGCGATCAGCGCGGCCATCACCAAGGCGGTGAACACATCCACCGCGATGCCTGAGACCTTGATGGTTTCGGGCCGCTTCCAGCCCGGCGGTTCCTGCACGTGAATGCGGATGTAGAGCACCAGAAGTGCGGGCACCGCGCCCAGCATGAACATGCCGCGCCAGCCGATCATCGGAAACAACGTGGCATAGGCAATCGAGGCCACCAGATAGCCCGACGAATAGCCGCATTGCAGAAGGCCAGAGATGAGGCCACGCGCCTTGGGCGGAATTGTTTCCATCGTCAGCGAAGCACCGATGCCCCATTCGCCGCCCATCGCCACGCCGAACAGGCAGCGCAGCACGATGAAGGCTGTGAGACTGGGGGCGAAAGCGGATGCGACGCCGAGCGCGGAATAGAGCAGCACATCGGCCATCAACACGGGACGGCGGCCGAAACGATCGGCAAAGCGACCGAACAGGAACGCACCCACGGGGCGTAGCGCCAACGTCATCGTCACCGCGATGGCGACTTCGGGGAGCTTAACGTCGAATTCCTTGGCGATGTCCTTGATGACGAAGACGAGGACGAAGAAATCGAAAGCATCCAGCATCCAGCCGAGAAAGGCCGCGATCACCACACTCTTCTGCTGCTTGGTCCAACCGGACAAGGCTTCGATGGCCATCGCGTTCCCCCGTTTTCGTTATCCGCTTTGATAACGGGAAACGGCCGATGCGGCCAGGGGCGCGATCATTTTGGATTGTGACAGTGCGGGCTTAAACGCCCTTTTGCACCGCGGCTTGCGCGATAGGGTTCACGGCTTCGGCGTTGAGGCCCGATTGCGTCATGGTCACGCGATACATCGCGCCATCCACCAGCGGCATAAACACGGCCGAACCGAAGCGGCGCTGCTCGACATAGGATTGCGCCATCAGCCAGCGCAGGAAGCGGTTGGGAACCAGATCGTTCACTTCCGGCGCGGCACCTTTCAAATCGCAGGCCATGATGGATTGGCCGTTGCCGCGCAGCCCGTCCGAATATTTGTTGGCGATTTGATCGAGCGCATAGGTGACATCGAGGCCGATCACGTTGGCCCACGGCTTCCATTTCTGCAGCCGCGCGCTCAACAACTCGTCGCCCTTCATCTCGCAATCCGTGTCGATGGCTGTGCCGTCGAGGCGGTGCACCGTGACGCGATAGCGCGTGGCGGTTTGGTCGAGCGCCGCAACATCCACTTCCACCACGGGCCGCTCATAACTGAGGCGTGCGAAGGTTTGCGTGTTCAGCACGAGCAAGCCAATCACCGCACCGAGTGCGGCGAGCGGGATACCCGTGGCCATGTGCAGGCTGCCGTGGCGGAATCGTCCGCTTCCGAAATGCCACAGCCCGCGCAGCACCAGCACAAGCGCGAGAAATCCTGCGAGCAGCGGCAGCAACACCCACATCCAACTGAGCGGCGAAGCGAAAACCATGAACACACCTTTGCGGTAATGGAACTATAAGCCACCGCACGCGGGAATGTTCCGCTTTGACGCAAAATTGTGGCGTGAAGGTTGCCGCTGCCAATCGTAAAGCCTTGCGGCGTATGGCATTTCGTATCTGCCACTTTTGTAGGCGGTAATTTTACAGGCTTCGGCCCTTCTTCACCGCCTCACGGCCGAACTTCGCACGCACCTTGTCCATGGCGTGCTCCACGGCCGCGCGGCGCGATTTGCCGTCATCGATCAGATCGGGCGGATCACACTCTTCCGCCGGATGGATTTGCGACAGACCGATGCCGAGCAAGCGGTAGCGCGTGCCGGTTTCGCGCCCCAGCAGCGTGCGCCCGGCACGGAAGATCACGTCGGACAATTGCGTCGGCGATTCCAGACTGGTGCTGCGCGTGCGGATGCGGAAATTCGCACTCTTCAATTTCAGCGTCACTGTGCGCCCGCCGACTCCCGCCGCCTTTGCACGCGCCGACACGCGCTCGGATTGATCCCACAAGATGCGTTCGAGTTCGTAGCCATCGGCAATGTCGTGTTGGAACGTGGTTTCCGATGACAGGCTCTTGCGCTCGCCTTCCGGATCGACGCTGCGATTGTCTTCGCCATTCGCCATGCGCGACAGCCACAATCCGGTCTCGCCGTAACGCATCGCCAAATCGCGCGGGCTCATATCCTGCAATTGGCTGATGCGCGAAATGCCGTCTTTGGCGAGGCGTTCCTGCATCGCCGGTCCCACGCCGCGAATGACCGCCACCATTTTCTCGCGCAACACGGCTTTGGCTTCGGCTTGGCCGATCACCGCAAAGCCGCGCGGCTTGTCCAATTCCGATGCCAGCTTGGCGAGGAATTTGTTGCACGACAGGCCCACCGAAACCGTGATGCCGATTTGACGTTCCACTTCACGCGCCAGCCACCCCATCGTCTGAGCGGGCGAGCGGCCATGCAGCCGGTCTGTTCCCGACAGATCGAGATAGGCTTCATCGAGCGACAAAGGCTCGACCATCGGCGTCAGCGACAGCATCATCGCGCGCATCTCGCGCGCCACGCCGGCATATTTCGCCATGTTGGGCCGCACCACGGTAAGGTTCGGGCACAGGCGCAACGCCTGGAACATTGGCATGGCCGAGCGGATGCCGAATTTGCGCGCCTCGTAACAGGCCGTGGCCACCACGCCGCGATTGGAGCCGCCGCCGACCACGATGGGAATGCCGTTGAGCCTTGGATCGTCGCGCTTTTCGATGGCGGCGTAGAACGCGTCGCAATCGACATGGGCGATGGACAGGCTGGCCAGCTCGCTGTGTTCGCGCACGCGAATACCGCCGCAGGCCGGGCACGCGGCGGTTGCATCCGCCAGTTCCGCCAGACAGTCACGGCAGAACGCGGCCATGCCCTATGCCCCCAATTTTTTCGTATTGGCGGCGATTATAGCGGGTTTGGCCCTCGGCTGTTAACGGAGGAACAACCCGCCCACTGCATTCTGGGCCCCGCTCAAAACGCGAAAAGCTGGGGGAAACGGGCCATGAACATCTTGCTGGTGGAAGACAGCCGGTCCGATTCCGAAATCCTGCGCGAGTTTCTTGCCGAGCGAACCCATGTGCCGGTGGTGCATTGGGTGACGGACGGCGCGCAGGCGCTGGATTTCGTGCACCGCAAAGCGCCACACGAGAACGCGCCGCGCCCGGACATGATTCTGCTCGATCTCGGTCTGCCGCGCATCCCTGGCTACGAGGTGCTGAAGAAGTTGAAGGAGGATGCCGCGCTTGCGGCCATACCCGTGGTGGTTCTCACCACCTCGCAAAATCCCGATGACCGTAAGGTCTGTCTGCGCCTGGGCGCGGATGGCTTTCTGTCGAAGCCGTCCAATCTCGGCGGTTATGAAACCCTGGTCGATCACATCGTCGACAGCGAGTTTGCGCGGCTGACGCCGACCTCGCCCGTGTCGAACGTGCCGGCGGAACCGATGTTCGATTTCGGCGAGGCGGTTTCCGAGCCCTAATTCGCAGGCTTGGTGACGAAGTCGATGATGTCCTGGCGCAACGGCGCCTTGCCGCGAAACATCCGCGTCATCGACAGGATAATCCCGATGTGCCCGACGCCGGGATAGATTTTCTCTTCCACCGAATTGCCGAAGCTTTTCAGCTTCGCCGTCATGCGGATGGTGTTGCGCGGCAGCACCGTGGTGTCCGCATCGCCCGCCGCCAGCAACATCGGCGGGCGCGGCCCGTCGATATAATGGATGGGCTGCGTGTCCTCGCGCTCATTGCCGCCGAACATCAGGATCAGATTGTTATCGGTGAGGGGCAGAAAATCGTAAGGCCCGGCGATGCCGATCACGCCCTTCACTTGCGCGATATCCGAGCCCGCCTTTTGCAGCCACTCGGGATCGGAACCCAGCATCACCGCGTTGTAGGCGCCCGCCGAATGGCCCGCCAGAAAGATGCGCTTGGGGTCGCCGCTGAACTCGGAAATGTGGTCATGCACATAGCGGAAGGCGCCCGCGCAATCGGTGAGGAAATCGGGGTAATGGACCTGCGGATACAGCCGGTAATCGGCCACCACCGTAACGATCCCCGCACTGGCCAGCGATTGGCCCAGCGCGAGATACATTCCCTTGTCGCCGGAATCCCAGTTGCCGCCGTAGAAGAAGAGCACAACGGGCGCACCCGCCTTCAAGCCGTCGGGCACATAGATATCGAGCTTCTGGCGCGGGAGGCTGCCATAAGCGATGTCGCGGTGGATGGCATAGCCGGAGCGCGGCACCATGGCGTTGACGAGGCTCACAGGGGAGCACGCGGAGAGAAACATCCCCACCAGCGTTCCCACCAAAATCGAGAGCCTGTTCCGCATCAAATCGCCTTTGATGATTATACGCGCGAGGGACGGAAACGGATCAGTTTGGCCCCCATCGCGGCTTTTCTCAGCGGGTGAGCCGCGCTAGCGTGGCGTATGGGCTGACGCAGAGCAGCTATTCGGGGAGGGTTTCATGGCTTTCGCATCGCGCCACACGGCACTGAGACTGCTGATCGCAGCCGGATTGTGCGCAGCACCTGCGCAGAGCTTTGCGGCGGATGGAAATAGAGACTCCGGCAATAAAGATTCCGGCGCCAATGTTTGTCTCGTGACGTTCGCGAGCGCGGGGCACGCGCAGAACCTTGATGGCGCTTACGTGGCCGCCGCGTCGGTGATGCCGCGCGCCACCGCCGACAAGCTCGTAAACGATTATTCGAAAATCTACGTCTATCGCGACGCGGACAGGCTGGACCGCGCCTGCGCCTGTTTGAGCAATCCGACACCGGCCAACACGCTGAAACAGCGTGAGGACAATCTTGTCGCGTGTCCCAAACCCGACAGCATGAATTGAGCGAGAGATGACCATGATGAAAAACGCCCATGTTCTTCTCGGTGCTGCCGCTCTCATAGCGTTGGGAGGCGTGGCTTCGGCCGCCGAACTGATCGAAGGCCTGCCGCAGCCCAGCGAAGTTCTGAACTCCTGGGCGGTGGGCAATGTGCGCACCGTTGCGCACAAAGCATCCGACATCACGCGCCATCCGGTGATGCTGATGATGTTCGCGGGCTTCACCGAAGCCTCCACCGTGGTGGAAGTCGAACCCAGCGATACCTATTGGTCGGAATTCTTAGGCGGCGTGGCGCAGACCAACAATTCGCGGCCCGCAGCGGGACGTGTCCCCAGCCATTTCATTCAAGCCGTCGATCAGAACGACAAGAAATCCTGGGACGAGCAGACCAAGCAAAAGAACTTTTTCAAGAGCGAATACAACATCACCGTCGATGTTGTGCCGCTGGCGGGCGATTCTTACGGCATGGCGGGTGCGGCCGATATGGTGATCCTGGACCGAAAAATGGCAGCGCTCACGCGCGACGGCAATTTGCAAAAGATTCTGGCCGCCTCGCTTGCGAGCCTCAAACCCGGCGGCGTGCTGCTGGTGGAAGATTATCGTGCCGACGGCAGGCCCACGGGCGATTACGTGCGCGAGAACGATGTGATGAGCTGGGTGCGCAAGGCCGGTTTCAAGCTGGATTCGCGCGAGGACAAATTGCTCGCCAATCCGAAAGACACGCATGCCGTCGCGGGCGAAGACTCCGATCGCTTCGCGCTAAAGTTCGTGAAGTAGCGAAAACCAAGGGCGAAATTTATGACGAAAGTGCGTGTTGCGGGCTTTTCCCTTTCGCTCGACGGTTTCGGCGCGGGGCCCGAGCAAAGCCTCGAACATCCGCTCGGCATAGGCGGACGGAGCCTGCATCAATGGATGTTTGGCACGCGCATGTTTCAGACCATGATCGGCAAGGACGGTGGCTCCGACGGCGTCGATCAGGCCTACGC
>CAIYRG010000140.1 GCA_903928515.1 uncultured Alphaproteobacteria bacterium
GGCAACATGGACATCGAGCTGGCCATCGACGTGATGGAAATCTCGGACCGCGTGGACCACATCGTGATCTTCTCGGGCGACGGCGATTTCCGCAAATTGGTCGAAGCCGTGCAGCGCAAGGGGCGCCGCGTGAGCATCGTCTCCACGATCCGCACCCAACCGCCGTTGGTGGCCGACGAACTTCGCCGCCAAGCCGACAATTTCATCGAGCTTGAGGAATTGAAGCCGCTGATCATGCGCGAAGGCGGCACCAAATCGGGCCAGCCGCAAGGCCAACAGATTCCCTTCGTCCAACCGGCCTGATAACAAGGCGCTTCTTATGGGAGCGCCTTGCATTGGCAAAAGAACGGGATTTGGCGAAGCACGCGCATCAGCCGCCGCTTGACTGTCCGCTGTGCCCACGGCTGGCAAAATTTCGGCACGAGAACCGCGAAGCCTATCCGGAGTATTTCAATGGCCCGGTGCCGAGCTTCGGCACATTGGACGCACAGCTCCTCATCGTAGGCCTCGCACCCGGTTTGAAAGGCGCGAACCGCACTGGCCGCCCCTTCACCGGCGATTATGCCGGCGACCTTCTCTACGGTTCACTGAAACGTTTGGGCATGGCGCGCGGGGAATATCGCGCTTCACCCGACGACGGTTACACGCTGATCGGCGTTCGCATCACCAATTCTGTGCGCTGCGTGCCGCCGCAAAACAAACCCGAACCCTCCGAGATTAACACCTGCCGCCCCTTCCTCGTGAATGAGATCGCGGCCATGCCGAAACTGCGCGCGATCCTGTCACTTGGCGGAATCTCGCATCAAAGCGTGATCAAAACGCTGGGCGTGAAGAAGAAGGATTACCCCTTCGCACATGGCGGGCAGTTTGTGCACGAGATGGATGGGCGGCGCATTACGCTTCTCGCGAGCTATCATTGCTCGCGTTACAACACGAATACCGGCGTGCTGACCGAGAAGATGTTCGACACCGCGATGACAGCCGCAAAAAAAGCGGCGGGGCTTTGAGCTATGACCATTACCATCACCGCCTTTGATCGTTCCCCCGATGGCGGCAAAGGGTTGGCGCGTGACACGCGCGTTCGCTGGGCGCTGGAAGAAGTCGGCCAGCCCTATGAGGTTCGCTTGGTTACGTTTCCGGCGCTGAAGGAGCAGGCACATCTGGCGCTGCATCCCTTCGGCCAAATTCCGACCTTTGAGGAAGCCGATCTCGCCCTGTTCGAGACCGGATCAATCGTCTTTCATATCGCCGAGCGCTATTTTGGATTGCTTCCCGCTGATGCCAACGCGCGGGCGCGCGCCATCACCTGGATGTTTGCCGCACTCAACACGGTGGAACCGCCGATCCTCGAACTCATGACCGCGAAGATCATCGAGGGCGACAAGCCCTGGACCAAAGACCGCATACCACTGGTTGCGGATCGCATCCGCGACCGGTTGAAACAACTCGCGGCGCGCCTCACCGACGCAGAGTGGCTCGATGGCGCATTCAGCGCAGGCGATTTGATGATGGTGTCGGTGCTTCTCCGCCTGAGGCCATCCGGCATCTTGAACGAATGTCCGAGCTTGGCCGCCTATGTCGCGCGCGGAGAAGCACGGCCTGCTTACCAACGCGCCTTCGCGGCACAATTGGCGGTCAACACACGGTAGTCCGCACCGGCCAACAGGCAAGATGCGAGACTGCTCACCTGCCCTAGTCTGTCATGCCCGCCTCCGCGGGCGTGACAGACTCATCTTGAGATGAGCCGCGAAGAATCTAAGGGCTGTCCCTAATCCCCCACAGGGGTCAAGTGCAGGGTGTCGCGCAATGGAACATTGGGCATTCGCAGCGCGACGCAAAAGGCAATCGCCGCGGCTACAGCAGCGACCAAGTACATCGCGGTGAACTGCCAGCCCAAATGGGACGTGCTCACAGCGATCTTGGTGTTCTCAATATTCACGGCCGACAATCCCGAAACGATCATCGTGCCTGCGAGCGTCGATCCCACAGCACCGCCCACCGCGCGCAACACCAGAAGCGCGCCGGTGCCGGTGCCGATATGGCTCGCTGGCAAAGCGTTCTGCGCGTTCATGATCGAGCCAATCAAGCAGCAGCCGACACCAGGCCCCGCGATAACCATGCCAAGAACGATCACCCATACAGGTGCATTCAACGGTAACACGGCCAGAAAAAGCAGGCCGCAGGCCAACAGCGCCGTTCCCATACGCAACTGGCCGCGAATGGCGCCCACGCGCCGCGACCATCGGCTGCCAAGCACATTCCCCAATGCACCGGCGAGCATGAACGGAGCGACATAGAAACCGCTTTGCGCAGGGCTAGATCCGCGCGCCAACTGAAAGTAGAGCGGGATTGTGATGAGGCAGATGAACAGAATGAGCGACGTCAAAGTCGAAACAACAATGTTGCTGACATAGTTCCTGCTGACGAACAGCTCGGGCGGCAGCAGAGGATTGAAGGTTCGCAACTCCTGCAAAATCAGCAAAGCCAGCAAGACAATTCCACACGCGACAAGCGCCAACACATGTTCCAGCCGGTGTGCCTGATCCGCTCCGCCGCCGTTCAATGCCAGCAACAAAACCGACAGTGCGCCCGACAGCAAAAGCATCCCGATGATGTCGAGCTTCGGCTTACCGGCATGCACCGGGGCTGAGAAACGGCGCAGACCGTTTTGAGAGGCCCACATCGCAAGCCCGCCGAGGGGAAGGTTGATCCAAAACAGCAACCGCCAGGAAACACTCTGCGCGATGAAGCCGCCGACGAGCGGACCACTGACGGACGCGATCGCCCATACAGCCGCCAGATAACCCTGATAGCGACCCCGCTCACGGGCAGACATCGCATCCGCGATGGAGGCTTGCGTCAATGTCACCAACCCGCCTCCGCCCAATCCTTGCAGCGCACGGAACGCGATGAGTTGATTGAGGGATTGCGCAGCGGCGCAGAGCACGGACGTCGCAATAAAAACAGCGATGCACGTCAGAAGCAGACGGCGGCGGCCGTAGATGTCGGAGAGTTTGCCATATACGGGCGTGCTGATCGTCGAGGTGATGAGGTACGCGGCAACAACCCAGGACAATTGCCGGAACGAGCCCAACTCCGTTCCAATATCGGGCAAAGCCGGAATGACAACCGTTTGGTCCAGCGCGCCCAACAGAACGCACAGCATCGCCCCATACATGACGCGCATGATTTCGGCATGCGACAGACCGGGGCGCGCGGAACTGTCAGCGGAGATGGGCGCATCTGCCATGAAGGGATCGGCAAGCTCTCGTTCGTCGCGATGGCAATAGCGAGAAACCGCGCCCTAGGGAACGGTGACATCTCGACGCTTGCTCGACCGAGCCGACCTCTGTGCTTCACCTCCCCCAACGCGGGGAGGTCGGAAAATTCGAGCGGAGCGAGGATTTTCCGGGTTGGGGGAGACGCTGAAACAATCCCCCACCCGAAGCATTTCGTTTCACTCAACGCTTCGACCTCCCCGCGTTGGGGAAGGTGAAGATCGGTACGCGGTTTTTCGAAAGACGTTGCTACGCTGCCCTCAATCCGCTTTCGCCAACACCTGTACCAATTTTCCGAAGAAGTTCTTCCAGCCATATTGCGCGCCTTGGTAGGCCTGCTGCTGATCGGGACGGAAACCCGCCTGCTCCATCCGCAAATGCGTGCCGGTAGAAGTCGGCGTCAGCGTCCAGGTGACGACGCTTTCAAGCCCGTGCGCCGCCCAGGTATAAGACAGCGTCTTGTTTGGCTCGATAGCGAGAACACGGCAATCGACCGAGCCCCAATCGGCGCGAAACTGAAATACCTGATCCTTCGCGGGCTGGAAGTCCGTCTTCATCAGCCACTCTTCGATGAGATGCGGCAGCGTCAGCGCGCGCCAGATTTTCTCGGGCGGATAGGCCACATCGCGCTCAACGACGACAGACAACGTTTCGGTGGTGCTCATGGAATTAGGCTTTCTTTTTTTTCTGGCTTCTTGGCAGTTTTTTTCGCCGTTTTCTTTTCGCTGTTCAGCGCAATGGCGTCTTTGATCAGCGCCTTGAGCGCCTTCTCGTTGATCTTCGCCCCTTCGGGAATATCGATGGCGCGCCGGACATTGCCATCGAGGCTGGAATTGAAAAGCTTCGACGGATCTTTCAAAGCCGCGCCCTTGGCAAAGGTCAGCTTCACGACCGCCTTGTAGGTTTCGCCGGTGCAGATGATCCCGTCATGCTCCCACACGGGAACCCCGCGCCACTTCCACTCTTCGACCACATCGGGATCGACCTGTTTGATAAGCGCGCGAACATGCGCCAGCATCTCGCCGCGCCAATCGCCCAATTCCTTGATGCGGCCGTCGATCGCTTTGGAAGCTTCTTTGCTCATTGATCCATCCTCTTGAGCAGGTCTTCGAGACTATCGAACTTGTTTTGCCAGAAGCCCGTCATCTGGCTGGTCCAATCGATCAACGGGGCAAGAGCATTTAACCGCGCACTGTAATGCGTCTGGCGGCCTTCATGACGGTCGCGCACCAAACCTGCTTCTTTCAAAAGTCCGAGATGTTTCGAGACCGCGGGCTGCGAAATTTTCGCGCGCGCCGTCAGCGCGCCGACTGTCTGCTCACCCTCGCGGCACAGGCGCTCGAAAATGGCGCGGCGCGTGGGATCGGCCAGCGTTCGAAAGAGCGTGTCATGCGCGTTTGGCATTTCAATACATAACCCAACAGCTATGGTTCAATTCATAACTGCAAGGCTATGCGTTCGTCAAGCGTAGCGTTCTTCTTTCCAGGGATCGGCTTCGTTGTGATAGCCACGCTCTTCCCAAAACCCCGGCTTGTCGACACTTGAGAATTCGATCCGTGTGATCCATTTCGCGCTCTTCCAGAGATACCAATCGGGGATCATGACGCGCACGGGCCCGCCGTGCTCGCGCGAGATAGGCTTGCCCTCCCAGGAATGCGCCAACAGCACATTCGGCTCTTCGAACACGCTGCGTTTTACGTTCGTGGTGTAGCCGTCATAAGAATGAAAAATGACGTGCTTGGCTTCGTCCTTGGGCCGCGCCAATTCCAAAATGTGCTTTGCCGAAACACCGCGCCAATGGTTGTCGTAGCGGCTCCATTGCGTGACGCAGTGCATGTCGGAGAGGAAATCCTCCTGCGGCTGCGCCATGAACTCTTCGAGAGTCCAGACGATGGGATACCCAACAAGCCCCGTGATCCGCAGCCGCCAATTTTCCGGCTTCACATCGGGCTGCGCACCGAGATCGAGAACCGGCCAGTTCTGCACCAACTTCTGCCCTGGCGGCAGGCGTTCGACATGGCCTTGATCGGGGCGGCCAGTAAGCAGCCGTCCTTCCCGCGCCCATTCTTCCTTGGTGCGGATAAGCTTGTCTTTGATCTGGCCGATGAGGCCGGGCTTCTCGCTGTCGTCGTTCATTGACCTTGCGCAGCTTTTCTAAGTCGCTGCGCTCCTATGAAGCGTCAGCCCTTATCGCGCATCAAACGGCCGCGATCGCGTTCCCAGCTGCGCTCTTTGTCCGTGGCGCGCTTGTCGTGCAGCTTCTTGCCTTTCGCGATGCCGAGTTCCAGCTTCGCGATACCGCGCGGATTGAAATAGACCTTCAAGGGAATGAGCGTCAGGCCCTCGCGCTGTACCGCCTGGGACAGACGGCGCACTTCCGCGCCATGGACGAGGATTTTCCGGATGCGCCGCGGCTCATGATTAAAGCGGTTGGCCATCGTGTATTCGGGGATATAGGCGTTCACGAGGAAGATCTCGCCATCCTTCGCCTGCGCGTAGGATTCCGCGATGGTCGCCTTGCCGGAACGCAGCGATTTGACCTCGCTGCCCATCAACATGATGCCGGCTTCAAGCGTGGACTCGATAAAGTAGTTGTGCCGCGCCTTGCGGTTGTCGGCGACGATCTTCTGCTCGGCGACTTTTTTCTTAGCCATTCATGAGCCTTAGCCCAGCAGCTTCGCCTTGGCGAGAACGTCTTTGATCTTGACGCGCGCAGCCTCGGTGGCCGGAACGATCGGCAGCCGCACCTCGTCGGAGCACAGGCCGAGAAGCGAGGCCGCATATTTGGTCGGCGCGGGGCTGGCCTCAACGAACAGCACATCGTGCACGCCAATAAGCCGATCCTGGATAACCCGCGCCTTGGCGAATTCGCCTTTCAGGCATGCGTCCTGGAAATCGGCGCACAGACGCGGTGCGATGTTCGACGTGACCGAGATCGCGCCGCGGCCGCCATGGGCCATGTAGCCCAGAACCGAGCCGTCATCGCCCGAGAGCCACGCAAAATCTTTCTGAATGTCTTCGCGTTCGCGGCTGAGGCGCGCGACATCGCCCGTGGCGTCTTTCGTGCCGACGATGTTGGCGATTTTCGCAAGCCGCGCCAGCGTTTCCACGGCGATGCTGGCGACGGTTCGGCCCGGCACATTGTAGACGATGATCGGAATATCGACCGCATCGGCGATAGCAGCGAAATGACGATAGATGCCCTCCTGCGTCGGCTTGTTGTAGTACGGCACAACCGACAAC
>CAIYRG010000141.1 GCA_903928515.1 uncultured Alphaproteobacteria bacterium
CGCGAGTGGAAGCTCGTCGTCGTGAAATGCCGCGAGCCGCACTTCGCACAGCGCAAGCCGCCCTCACTCAGCGTCCGCGTATCGCCTCGTCGCGCTTTGATCGTGGCAGCGTCGATCAGCACGCGCCGAATGCAGTGCGAGCACTCGATACCAACGGGCCGGCTGCTCGATGCAACGTCGTGAAAGGTGAGGTCGCCACGGTTCTCTCCTCCCTTGGAATGGCGAAGAGCGGGAGACTAGAGGAACATTTTGATGTTCGCTATTCGTTCTTTCTACTCCACATTCCTACTACACAAGGCCAAAGACAGCCTTCCGTTTAGTCCAATGATTACGGACTTTTTGACAGTCTGTGAAGCGTTGGCGTCCCCGAGAGACGCCTTTTATGTGTTTCAGGCTGGATCACCCCGAACCGCGCCATTCGATATAATGGCGAATTAATTGACGTTTTGGCATCACTGTGTTGCAAGCCGGAGCAGGCTGGATCAGGAATATTGTGGGGTCTATAGTGGGGACTGATCAGTCCCCCATCCCGTGACGTTACCAGCATGCCCGGCAACAAAAGAACCCTAGACGTCAAATCCCTTACCGCCCTCAAGCCCCGAGCGACGGCCTATCGCGTGTCCGATAGCGGCGGGCTCCTGCTGGAGGTTCGTCCCACGGGGGCCAAGGTGTGGCTCTGCCGACTGACGGTGGCTGGCAGACGTAGGGATATGGGCCTTGGGGGATATCCCCTCGTGAGTCTGGCGGCTGCTCGCGCCGCGGCAGTAGAGGCGCGGCGGCTCGCCCGAGACGGTATTGATCCGATCGAACGGCGGACCGCCCTTGCCGTCCAGCAGAAAGCCGCAGACGCAGAACGCTTAGAGGCCAATTCTAGGACATTTAGCTCTGTTGCAGAGCAATGCATCAAGGCGTTGTCGCCCGGGTGGAAGAACCGCCGCACCGCGGATCTCTGGCGCACCTCATTGGCCAGCTACGCCTTCCCTACGCTCGGTGATTTGGCGGTTGCTGGAATTGATCGGCACGCAGTTCTGCGAGCAATCGACGGCGTGTGGACATCGCGACCCGCTACCGGGCGAAAGGTCCTGCGACGAATCGGCACCGTATTACGCTATGCCGCCGCCCATGGCTGGCGCGCCAACGACAACCCCGCTGATGCACGCATGTTGCGTCATGCTGGCTTGTCGGCGCTGCCGGGCGGCAAGAAGCAGCCCTCGCTTCCATGGGCCAAGGCACCCGCATTCGTGAAAGCTCTGGACACCATGCCGGGGCTCGCGCCGTTGGCGGTTCGCTTTCTAATATTGACCGCCGTGCGCAGCGGCGATGTCCGCGGCGCCAGATGGTCCGAACTGTCCTTTGACGGCGGCGTGACATGGACCATCCCGGGCGAGCGCCTTAAGCGCAAGAAATCCGCTGACGTTCAGGCCCATCGCGTACCGCTATCGCCTGCTGCCATCGATACCCTGATCCGTACCTACAATATGACTTCTGCGGCAAGCGCCACGGTTCGAACTCTACCAAAGCTGGCAGCGCTTCGCGGCAAAGCTCTCATCTTTCCATCAGCGAAGCGCGATCGATCGTTTAGCGATATGACGCTTTCGGCAGTTATGCGTCGAATGAATGGAGATCCGACTAAAGCTGCTCCACCCCCTTGGCGAGATGCCGATGGTCGCGCCGCTGTCCCTCACGGCTGGCGATCGACCTTCCGCACTTGGGTGGACGACACACGGCCCGAAGACGCCGAGGCGGCAGAGCGGGCACTCGCCCATGAAGATGCAAATAAGGTTTCGGGGGCCTATCGGAGGAGCGATTTGTTCGAGCGCCGTAGGCCTTTAATGGCGGCTTGGGCGGATCATTGTGTTACCAAAGACAAAGCTCCCGAGAAGGTTCAACGGCGCAGTGCACGATAACACCTAGCAATCAGCAAAATGACGAGCAAAGGCACTGCGTGCCCCTGACATTTCAATCTGCATAGCGTTCAGCTAGGGGTTCTACTCTTGGGCGAAATTTGCTCAGCTATTTGTGATGAAACGCAAAACTTTGCCTGTCTGGCTTCACGGAATGCAAGCCCTCGCGTGGTTCGCAACCCGTGACTTGGAGTTAACGGCTCGGGCACTACCTAGGCACGAATTTGCGAGAATGCAGTTTCCTCCACTTCACCGAAACGAGGCTGCCAGTAGCAGTTTAGCGAAAAAGTTGACATCCGAGCCGAATCTCGAGCAATCGCCTGCGGTTTTTTCAAAAGAAGAGCGCGCGGCGTTTCTGGGTGATCCGTTGGAATGGGGAGGCATTACCGTCAGTTGGTTGGAGACTTACAGAGGAAATACGGGCGAAATTGCGCGCGCAATCGGAACTTTGGTTGGCGCCGCTTCCGCAGGTAAAATAGCAACGCGCGAGGCGGCAGGCCAGCGCCTCCTAATCGCTCCGGAACATTGGGTCGGAATGACCCTGATTGATGATCCAGAAGACGGCTGTGCCTTAGTCATGGTCGCGGCTGATAAAAACGCTCGGCCCAATAGCAAACCACCAAGGCCACTTTTCGCACGAAACGACGTAATTAAGATTGCCGGGAACGCTTCGAAAGAAATTAGCCCCGCATGTCAACGCCGGAGTAAAATTGCATCGGCTGGCCG
>CAIYRG010000142.1 GCA_903928515.1 uncultured Alphaproteobacteria bacterium
CCGATCTGCCAGGATACGGGCATTGTCGTGGCCTTCGCGCGGGTCGGCCAGAATGTGCGGCTGGGCGGCAATCGCAGCCTCCAGCAATTGGTCGATGAGGGCGTGCGCCGGGCGTACACAAGCAGCGAGAATCGCTTACGCGCCTCCATCGTCAAAGACCCGGCCTTTGCGCGCACCAACACCGGCGACAACACGCCGTGCGTGCTGCATGTCGAGCTGGTGCCGGGTGACACGCTGGAGATCGATATCGCGGCCAAGGGCGGCGGCTCGGAGAACAAAGCCACCTTCACCACGCTCAATCCTTCCGCCTCCATTGTCGATTGGGTTTTGGAATCGGTGCTCGACATGGGCGCGGGCTGGTGCCCGCCGGGAATACTCGGCATCGGCATCGGCGGCACAGCCGAGAAGGCGATGCTGCTCGCCAAGCAATCGCTGATGGCGCCTATCGATATGACGGCCCTGAAAGCGAGCGGACCGCAAAGCAAACTCGAAGAACTGCGCATCGAGATCTTCGACAAGGTCAACGCGCTCGGCATCGGCGCACAAGGTTTGGGCGGGCTGGCCACCGTGCTGGATGTGAAGATACTCGATTACCCCAGCCACGCGGCCTCCAAACCCATCGCGATGATTCCCAATTGCGCCGCCAACCGGCACATCAAAATCACGCTCGATGGTTCGGGCCCTGCGAAGCTCTTGCCGCCCTCGCTCGATGCGTGGCCGAAGATCGCGCTTGATGCCACGAAATCCGGCGCCAAGCGCGTGAATCTCGACACGCTGAACAAAGCCGAAATCGCCACATGGCATGCGGGCGATCGCTTGCTGCTGTCGGGCAAATTGCTCACGGGCCGCGATGCCGCGCACAAGCGCTTGGCCGACATGCTGAAGAATGGCGAGGCGTTGCCCGCCGGTCTCGATTTTAAAAATCGCGTTGTCTATTACGTCGGCCCCGTGCCTGCGATACCGGGCGAGGTGGTGGGGCCCGCGGGGCCCACAACAGCCACGCGCATGGATGCGTTCATGCCGATGATGCATGAAACCTTTGGCGTGCTTGCCACCATCGGCAAAGCCGAGCGCGGTCCGGCGGCGCGCGAAGCGATTGCGCACGCCAAAGGCGCTTACTTAATAGCGGTGGGCGGTGCGGCTTATCTGATTTCGAAAGCGATCACGGGCCAGCGCTTGATCGCCTTCGGCGATCTCGGCATGGAGGCGATCTACGAGTTCGATGTGAAGGACATGCCGGTGATGGTGGCAGTCGATCCCACGGGTGACGCGGTTCACAAGGCCTTTGCCAACCGCAAATTGCTGGGCGCGTTTTGAATGGCGATTTTGATCCGCGATGCTCAGCCTGAAGACGAAGCCGAATGGCGGCGTCTTTGGGCAGGCTATTTGGCGTTCTACGAGAAGATCCTCGATAAGGTCACGACCGCGCATACATGGCAGCGCATTTGCGATCCCCATTCGGCGTTGTTCTGTCGCGTGGCCATTGCCGATACCGGCGCTGTGGTGGGCTTTGCCATGTGCGTGCTGCATGACGGCACATGGTCAACGCGACCGTCCTGCTATCTCGAAGATCTGTTCGTGGTGCCGGCGTTTCGCGGGCACGGCATCGGCAAGGCGCTGCTGCAACATCTCGCCGCCTTGGCAGTGGAGCGCGAGTGCGGCCGGCTTGAGTGGTCGGTGTTGAACTGGAACGTGGATGCGATCGGATTTTACGAG
>CAIYRG010000143.1 GCA_903928515.1 uncultured Alphaproteobacteria bacterium
ACCTACACCGCGCAAGCCACGATCGGCGGACGCCTGGCGCAGATCGGTCAGCGTTTGATCGACGGCGCGGCGAAAGCTCTGGCCGACGAGTTTTTTGCGAAATTTGCCGCAGCGCTTTCACCGCCTGCGGAAACCGCGGCCATCGCATCGGAAGCCGCACCTGTCCCGGCGCAAATCGCGGCCGATGCTATGCCGAAGCCCGAAAGCGAAGGCCTGGCGCCGCAAATCTGGATCGCCGGATTGATCGGCATCGTGATCATTCTCCTGGTCGTGTTCGGCCTTGTCCTCTAGGGGTTTTGGCGCTTAAGTCCGGGCAGAATTCGAACGTCTCAAAAGACGTCAAACAGGTCGGAGTTACGATGACAGCGGTTTCCATGATCGTGAACGGCAAAGCCGTACAAGCCGATGTGGAAGACCGCACGCTGCTGGTGCATTTCCTGCGCGAAACGCTGCGCCTCACCGGCACGCATGTCGGTTGCGACACCAGCCAATGCGGCGCGTGCGTGATCCATCTGAACGGCGAAGCTGTGAAGTCGTGCACCATGTTCGCAGCGCAAGCGCAGGGCGCGAACGTGCTCACCATCGAAGGCTTGGCGAAGGACGGCGTGTTGCACCCGGTGCAGGCGGCGTTCCAGGAACATCACGCTTTGCAATGCGGCTTCTGCACGCCGGGCATGATCATGACGGCGGTCGACATGCTGCGCCGGATTCCTAAGCCCGATGAGGCCACCATCCGTCACGAACTCGAAGGCAACATCTGCCGCTGCACCGGCTATCACAACATCGTGAAAGCGATCGCCGCGGCTGCCGACACGTTGAAAGCCAGCGCGGCTTAGAGGCGATCATGTACACAGCCGCATTCCACTATCACAAAGCCAAGTCGGTCGCCGAAGCCGAGCAATTGTTCGCCGCAAACGGCGATGCAAAATATCTCGCCGGCGGCCAAACGCTCATCCCCGTGATGAAACAGCGCCTTGCTGCGCCCAGCGAACTCATCGACATCGGCGGGCTGCCCGAACTCAGCTACATCAAGCATCAGGGCAACATCGTCACGATCGGCGCGGGCACGTGTCACGCCGTCGTGGCGAATTCGACGGATGTGAAATCCGCGATCCCTGCCCTTGCGGGCTTGGCCGGCGGCATCGGCGATCCCGCCGTGCGTGCGCGCGGGACCATCGGCGGCTCCATCGCCAACAACGATCCGGCGGCCGATTACCCGGCGGCCGTCCTGGCGTTGAACGCACATGTGCGGACGACCAAGCGCCTGATCGATGGCGATGCCTTCTTCACCGGCATGTTCTCGACAGCGCTCGAAGAGGGCGAGATCGTCACCGAGATCCTGTTCCCGGTGCCGCAAAAGGCGGGCTACATCAAATTCCGCAACCTCGCCTCACGCTTCGCGCTGACCGGCGTGTTCGTGGCGAAGTTCGCCACCGGAGTTCGCATCGCCGTCACGGGCGCAGGCTCGTGCGTGTTCCGCGTGCCGGAGATGGAAGCGGCGTTGACCAAGAACTTCGCGCCGGAAGCCGTCGCCAACATCTCCGTCTCGCCGGACGGGTTGAATTCCGACATCCATGCCTCGGCCGAATATCGCGCCCACCTCGTCACGGTGATGGCCAAACGCGCCGTCGCTGCGGCTCTGGCATAGATCAGCCGTCCACTTCATCACGCGCGGCAATAGCGGAAATCCCCCGCAAATGCCGTTATAGTGCGTGGCGTCCTGCGCCCGGCCCTCCGTGCGAACAGGCAAAGAAGAAGGCGCAACATGGAAAACAGAAACGCCGAATTGGATCGTCCCGATGATGTGCTGCGCTCCGCCGCGCACTGGCTGAAAGATTCACGCGGTGTCGCGCTCGCCACCGTCACGACGACATGGGGCTCTGCACCGCGTCAGGCAGGCAGCCAGATGGCCGTGCGCGAAGATGGCGCGTTTGTCGGCTCGGTCTCGGGGGGCTGCGTCGAAGGTGCAGTGATCGCCGAAGCGCAGGCAGCGCTCAAAGACGGCAAGGTCCGCAACCTCACCTTCGGCGTCTCCGACGAACAGGCCTGGGCCGTGGGCTTGGCCTGCGGCGGCACGATTGCGGTTCATGTTGAACCTGTGATTTCGGATGCCGAACGCGCCGTGGTGTTGCAGACGCAAGCCGCGCGCGAAGGCGGCAAGGCCGTGGTATTGGCCAGCGCGTTGGACGCGCCCGAAAGCCGTCTCATCGCCGTGGGCGATGACAACGATCCGCTGGGCGCTGCCGCCGCACTCGCCGCGCGCCATGACAAAGGCGAAACCGTCGAGACGGACGGCCGCAACTGGTTCCTCACCGTGTTCAACCCACCGCTCGATCTTGCAATCATCGGCGCGGTGCATATCGCGCAGCCTTTGGCGGAGATCGCCAAATTCGCCGATTATGCGGTGCGTGTGATCGATCCGCGCGGTGCCTTCGCGACACAAGCGCGCTTTCCCGGCGTCACGCTGGTGAACGAATGGGCCGATGAAGCGCTG
>CAIYRG010000144.1 GCA_903928515.1 uncultured Alphaproteobacteria bacterium
ACGGCCATCGCGGAAATCGTGACGCTCCAGAATGCCCGCCTCCTCGAACAGCTTCACGGTCCGATAGACGGTGGCGATGGAGATCTTTGGGTCGATCGCCGACGAACGGCGGTACAGCTCCTCGACATCGGGATGATCGTGCGCGTCGGCCACGATCTGCGCGATGACACGGCGCTGATCGGTCATCCGCAGACCCTTTTCCTGGCACAGGGCTTCGATGCGATTCACGGGCGGAGAACTCCGGTTGAAAGACGTAGCTTAACGAGTGTGCGGCTATAGCCCAAGTCCGTTGCGGGAGGTAAGCCGCAAAGCCACCTGAAAATCCCACAAGAAACGGTCTTTAGGCCGCTCCTGAGATGGGAGACGTCAGCGGCAGGGCGGCACGCCAGGCCAGCGCATCGACAGACTGGCCGTCTTGGCTCCGGTAATAGCCCACACGCCGGCCGTTGGCGCGAAAGCCCAGCGCGCTGTAGAGGGCGCGCGCCGCCGCATTGGTTTCGGCGACTTCCAGAAACATCGAAACAGCGCCCATCGCCTGGGCCTCAAATGCGCCATGCCGCAACAGGAATTGCGCCAATCCGTGGCGGCGCGCGGCTGGCAACGTACCGATAGTGAGGATTTCGCATTCGTCGGCAGCGATGCGCAGCACGAGGAAGCTTTCCGCTTGCGCGCCCAAACCCGCCAGCCAGGCAACCACGCCGGGCGAGGCAAAGAAGCCTGCGAAGGCATCAGTGCTCCAGGCATCGTCAAAGCACTGCGCATACAATGCGGCGAACTGCGAAGCATTCTCAGGATTGCCGGCCTGTAGAAACAGCGCACTCATTTGCGTCTCTGCGGCGTGAGCAACGGCTTCGACGGCAGCTTGGCATCGGGGGCGCGCAAGTAAAGCGGCTGCGGCTGCACATCCGATTCCGGCATCAACGCGGCAAGCTTGGCCACGAATTCAGCATCGGGTTGGCGAACGCCGGAATCGGAAACTTCGCTTCCGCGAATTTTTTGCAACGTGCTCAACCGAGTGAGCAATTCCGGCGCGGCGGTTCCGGCCAGCGCGACATCGCCACTGAGATTCAGAACGGCCAGTGCTGCTGGCGCACCATCCCATGCCAAAAGCACGGGCTCCATCAGCACCGCGCCGTCTTTGGCGTAAACGCCGCAATAGATTTCGCCGCGCCGCGCATCATGCGCGGCAATCGCGAATCCTACGCCGCTTGCATCAAAGGCCTGTTCAGCCATCGTTGCAAACGTGGTGACACCGAGACAGGGAATGTGCAGCGCGACTTTCAACGCACGCATGAACGCGAGGCCGACGCGCTGGCCTGTGAAGGTGCCGGGACCCGTCGTCACGCCAAGCCGCGTCAGATCGCCAAAGCTAAGGCCCGCTTCGCGCATCGCGTCCTCCACCATCGGCGCAAGCGCCTCGGCATGGCCGCGATCCATCACAATAAAACGCTTCGCCAACACACGCGCGCCATCAAGTACGGTAACCGAACAGGCCCCGAGTGCGGTATCGACGGCGAGTATCTTGAATTCGCTCACGCTCTCATCTCGCGCGTCGCGCGCATGTCAGAGAATTGTGCACGCCTCGTCGAAGGACAGGCGCGGATTGCGCTGAAAGATACCTTCGGGATCGGCATAGCCCACATTGCAGAGGAAGTTCGATTTCCACTTGCCATCGGGAAAGAACTCCTTGTCCACGCCGGCATTGTCGAAGCCCGACATCGGGCCGCAATCCAAGCCCAGCGCGCGTGCTGCGAGAATGAAGTAGGCGCCTTGCAGCGTGCCGTTGCGCATGGCGGTCGTCTCGGCCAGCTTCGGCTCCTTGAACACATCTTTCATCTGCGGCTTGTGCGGAAACAGCTTCGGGATCTGCTCGAAGAATTCCGTATCGTTGGCAATGATGACGCACGCAGGCGCGGTCATCGTCTTCTCTTGGTTGGCAGCGCCAAGGTGCGGCTTCAGGCGTTGTTTGGCGGCGTCGCTGACCACGAAGGCAAAACGCGCGGGGCTCGAATTGGCTGAGGTGGGCGCCCAGCGCATCACATCGTAAACCGCCATCAGCATTTGCGGCGTGACGGGCTTGTCGAGCCATTTGTTGCTCGTGTGCGCCTTGCGGAAAAGAATATCCAACGCTTCGTCGTTGATCGCGTGACCCACTCTACTCTCCCCGCAGACTCAAACTGATAACTTGGCGCGTGTTGGAAATCTAACCGACCGACTCGACCGCGTTCACTTCCGGAATGTAGTGCTTCAGCATGTTCTCGATGCCGTTGCGCAACGTGATCGAGGATGACGGGCAACCGGCGCACGCGCCGCGCAATTGCAGGAACACCGTGCCTGAGCCGCCGTCGAAACCTTTGAAGATGATATCGCCGCCGTCATTGGCAACCGCCGGGCGCACCCGCGTTTCGATCAGTTCTTTGATCTGCTCGACGATCTCGGCCTCCTCGCCTTCATAGACTTTGTCGTCGCCGTCATTGGCGTTGCCGCCTTCGTTTTCGAACAGCGGCAGACCGCGGCTGTAATGCTCCATGATGACGCCCAGGATGGCGGGCTTCACATGCTTCCAATCAACGTCGTCTTTCTTCGTCACCGACAAGAAGTCGGGCCCGAAGAACACGCGCGAGACTTCCGGCATGGAAAACAGGGCGGTCGCCAGCGGCGATCGCGCACCGGCGGCGGCATCGGGGAAATCCAACGTGCCCTCGGCCATGACCTCACGGCCGGGGAGGAATTTCAGGGTCGCCGGGTTAGGCGTCGCTTCGGTCTGGATGAACATGGGGGATAGATGGCGCGAACGGCGCTCGCAATCAAGGCAACACCCCCGCCCGCTCGCGGCTTTGCTGCCGCTCGCGACCTCCCCACAAGGGGGAGGTGAAAAAGAAGATAAGCACATCCCTCAAATCCCCCTCCCCCTTGTGGGGGGTTAGGGGTGGGGGTTCCGATTAGAGGGTTTCGCCCCATTTTGCGCGGGAGGCTGCCCGGTAAGCCCCCGCGTCACGCCTGGGAACCACGCGGGTCTCAAGGCCCGCACCGGTGCAAAGCTTGAGGCGCACCTCGCCTTTGGCCACATCCGGGGCGGTGAGGATGCGGGGTGAGGCAGAAGCCAGCATCACGCTTTCATGTGCGGCGGCGAGATAGGCGAATTTCTCGTCCTCGAACGGCACCGTGGCGTCCTTGGCCTGCATATGGGCGCGCAGGCGCGGCAGACGCTGGGTGAAGTGACACCAATCGGGGGCCAAAACCGGGCAGGCATTTTCGTGCGGACAGGGCGCGATGAGCTTCGCGCCGCTGCGCAAAAGATGGGTGCGGGCTTTCACGATGCGCTCAAAACCGGCGGGCGTGCCGGGCTCCACGATTAGCAGCACGCCACCGCAGGCCGCCCACAGCGCATCGAGCACGCGCGGCAAGAAGTTCGCGGAAATCTCCGCCAACGCATACCCGGCAACGACAAGATCGAACGGCGCTGGCGATGTGAACCCAGCCATGTCGCCGGCGAGGAAATTTGCGGCGCTGAATGTTGGCGTGCTCCGCGCAAGCTGCGCGGCGGCCGCGCGAAAGCCTGGATGATTGTCGAGCAGCGTGAGTTGTTCGATCTCCGGCCAGAATTCGAGCGCCGCCCAGCTGGCGCTGCCCAAGCCTGCTCCGGCATCCAAAAGAGTGCGCGGCACGAAATCGGGCGCACGCTGCGCCGTCGCATCCATCGCCGCGGCAATCGCAGCGTACGTCGCGGGCATCCGCGCCACGGCATAGGCGGCAATATCGGATTCGGTTTTGATCGTGGCTTGCGAATTCGCGCCCCCACGATACTTGTCCGACATCGCGGAACTACGCTCCGACGACGACGCGTCGTGCTGCGCGGCATATTCCGCGACGGCGTTCGCTAACGTTTGAGGCAGCCTCGCGTCCAATCAATCCTCGTCTTTCAACAGATGAAACTCCACCATGGCCGCCCTTGAGGCGGCCACCCAGTGCGCGAGCGCAACCTGAGCGCGAAATGTGTCCCGGCCCTCTGCGAGCGCATCAATATTTTCGGCGCGTAGACACGCGCCGACTGGGTGGCCGGGTCAAGCCCGGCCATGGTGGGAGTTGTATTACGCCAACGCGTCGATGGCTTCGTCGGACAAATTGCCGGGCACGATGGTGACGGGCAGCGGATAGGCTTTCGCTGAGGGTCCCGCGATGAGGCTGACCAAAGGTCCCGGCCCTTCTGTGCCCGCGCTCGCAGCCAGCACGAGGATGGAGATATCGGGGTCTTCTTTAATAAGCCCGATAACTTCCGTGGCGATTGCGCCTTCGCGGATCACAAGCTCGGGCATGGTGCCGCTGATGTCGTTCACCATCTTCGCGGCTTCATGCAGCAGATGCTCGGCGTCTTCCTGCGCTTCGTCTTTCATCAGCCGTTCGATGCCCGCCCATTGCTGAAAGCTCGCAGGCGTTACGATGCAGAGCATCGACACGATGCCGCCGGTGTGCTGCGCGCGGCGCGCGGCGAAGCGCAACGCCACTTTGCATTCGGGCGTCTGGTCGATCACGACCAGAAATTTGCGCCGCGATGGAAGCGGCGGAGTTGCGGTGAGATCGCTCATGCGTGGTGCATGGTGACATTCTTGGCCATTACCGCGCAAGACGCAGCAATTTCGCTCAGCAGCTCATGGGTATGTGCAGTCTTCGATGTACGTGCGCTTTCGCGGCACAAAAGCACAACCTTCGCTCTCAAATGCTCCGTAAATGGGATAACCGTCACCCATCGATTGAAACAGGGCATTATTTCTCAGGCGATTTAAAGGATGGACAAATACAGGCGGTTTCGCCGCGGCGCCAACGAACGGTCCATCAAAAATAAGCAAAACATTCAGGGAGACATGATCCTCGCGAACGCGCTTCACCACCACCGCGAAATCAGACTGACCGTTTTTCCTAAAATCGCCAGCGAGCAAATAGGGTTGAAAATCCGGCAGCGGCTTTCCGTAGGGGCCGTGCGCGCGGGCATCCTCTATATCGTCACCACAATCGCAATCCTGCTCAGTCGCAATCGTATATTGAGGATTGCGACTGAGCCACGCATCAAGTGACAATCTCTGATTGCCGCTCAGCGATGACGCAGCTTCCGCGCTTGATAGAAGCAGGCACGTGGAAATTGCAAAACCGATAAATGCGGATTTCATCGTATTTCCACGTTCCAAATATTTAGTTCCGATCGCCGTCCTTCGCCAATTTCTTCAGCCCATACAGCGCTTCCAGCGCGTCTTTGGGTGAGAGCGCGTCGGGATCGATGTTGCTGAGCGCGGCCTTCAACGCTTCCGCACTTTCATCTTTCACGGCAACGCTACGCGCGGCCGGCGCGAACAGCGGCAGATCGTCGATACGCGCCAGCGGCTTGTGGCCCTCGCGGCCATCTTCCAACGCCTTCAAAACTTCCTGCGCGCGCGTCACCACCGCCTTCGGCAATCCCGCGAGCTTGGCCACTTGAATGCCGTAGGAACGATCCGCCGTGCCCGGCGCGACTTCATGCAGGAACACCACCGTGTCTTTCCATTCGCGCACGCGCATCGTGGCGCACGCGACGTCGGAGAGGCGTTCGCACAACGTCGTCAGCTCATGATAATGCGTGGCGAACAATGCGCGCGATTGGTTGACGGCGTTGAGATGTTCAACCGCCGCCCAGGCAATCGCCAAGCCATCGAACGTCGCCGTGCCACGGCCGATTTCATCCAGGATCACCAGCGCGCGGTCGCCCGCCTGATTGAGAATGGCGGCGGTTTCCACCATCTCGACCATGAAGGTGGAACGGCCGCGCGCCAAATCGTCGGCCGCACCCACGCGCGAGAACAACCGATCCACCACGCCAATGCGCGCGGACTCGGCGGGCACATACGAGCCCATCTGCGCGAGAATGGCGATGAGCGCGTTCTGGCGCAGGAACGTCGATTTACCCGCCATGTTGGGGCCGGTGATGAGCCAGAGCTTGCCCACACCGGCGGGCGACAGATCGCAGCCATTCGGCGCGAACGGCCCGGAGCCTGCCTCCAACAACGCCGCTTCCACCACCGGATGGCGGCCGCGTTTGATCTCGAAATCGCGTGAGTCATCGACAATGGGCCGCACATAATTGCGACGCGACGCCAACTCGGCCAATGCCGAACCCACATCGAGAATGCTCAAACTATCGGCGATGCTGGAAAGTGCTGCGCCATCGCGCATCGCGTCGTCGCACAGCGCGCGGAACAGCTCCAACTCCATCGCCAGCGCCTGATCGGCCGCTTGGGAAATCCGATTGGCCAACGATGCCAATTCATCGGTTGTAAACCGCGTGGCGGAGGCCACCGTCTGGCGATGGCGGAACTCGCTCCCGCCAAGTGCCAACATCTTGTCGGCATTGGTGGCGGTGACTTCGATAAAATAGCCCAGCACCGCATTGTGCTTGATCTTCAGCGAGGTGATGCCGGTTTGTTCGCGATAGCGTGCTTCCAGTCCCGCCACCACGCGGCGGCTTTCATCGCGTAAGCTACGCACCTCGTCGAGTGCCGGATGCGCGCCGGGCTGAATAAAACCACCATCGGCGGCGAAGTGACCGGGCTCCGAAACCAGCAGATGTTCGAGACGCTGCGAGAATTGCGCGCACGCCTCAACACCTTTGGATAGAAGCGTCAGCGCATCGTCCAGCTCACCGCGCGAGGCCGGCATCACGCCATCCGCGTGCGCGAAACGCCGTTTCAAATCGCGCGAAGCCGCCAAGCCGTTGCGCAAAGACGCCAGATCGCGCGGGCCTCCACGGCCCAATGAAATGCGCCCCAAGGCGCGTGCGATGTCCGGTGCGGCGCGCAGAGAGCTTCGTGCATCTTCGCGCAATTCCGTGTCGTCCAGAAAGAACGCCACCGCATCGTGGCGGCGCGCGATTTTTGCCGGATCGGTGAGCGGCGCGGAAAGCCGCGTGCACAACAATCGTGCGCCCGCCGAGGTGACGCTCATATCGATGACCGACAGCAGACTGCCGCGCCGTTCGCCCGACAGCGTTTCGATCAGTTCGAGATTTTTGCGCGTGGCGCCGTCAATCGCCATATGCGCCGAGGCGCTTTCGCGCGTTAGCGCCTTCAACGCCGGGCGTTTGCCCTTCTGCGTGAGATCGAGATAGGAGATGAGCGCACCGGCCGCTGACACTTCGGCCCGCGTGAACGCACCGAAGCCATCGAGTGCGGCAACACCGTAAGCCTCTTTCAACAGCCGTTCGCCCGATGCCGATTCAAACGTGGCGGCGGGACGCAGCGTGAGCTTCTCGCCCAATTCTTTGAGTGTCGGCCCCAAATTCTCGTCGGCGTAGAGCGAATCCGGCGCCAGAAGCTCGCGCGGTGATACCCGCGCCAATGCGGAGGCCACATCGCGCGCCTCCACACTCTGCACCGCGAAATCGCCGGTGCTCATGTCGAGCCAGGCCAGCGCATAATCGGCCCGTGCGCGCGACAGTGCGGCCAGCACGTTGGCGCTGCGCGCATCCAGCAAGGTTTCTTCGGTGATCGTGCCCGGCGTGACCAGCCGGATCACATCGCGCTTCACCACCGATTTGGAGCCGCGCTTTTTGGCTTCCGCCGGATCTTCCATCTGCTCGCAGACGGCGACGCGGAAGCCCTTGCGGATCAACTGATGCAAATAATGTTCGGCGGCATGCACCGGCACGCCGCACATGGGGATGTCTTCGCCCGCGTGCTTGCCGCGCTTGGTGAGGGCGATGTCGAGGGCCTCGGCCGCCTTTACGGAATCCTCGAAGAACAGCTCGTAGAAATCGCCCATCCGGTAGAACAGCAGGTAGTCCGGGTGGGCCGCCTTCAGCTCCAGGTACTGGGCCATCATCGGCGTGGCCGTCGACAAGTCCATTTCGGGCACAGGGGCGGGTTCGGGCGCCGTTTCCGCGCCGCTTCGCCATTCTGTTGCTTGCTGCGGCATAAGCCTGCCCTTTAAGTTGCGCGTCCTCGAAGGGAGCCAACTTGTCTACCCAACACCACACCGACCCTGCGAAAGCGCCGGTTTGCCCCGGCTGCCTCGGCCCGCTCACCAAGCCTCTGGGCGAGAAGAACGGTTACACATTTTTGGGGTGCGAAAAATGCGGCACCGCAGCGGTGAACCCGTTGCCCACAACCGCGGATTTGGACGCCTATTATAAGGCCTACTACAACACGCCCAAATACATGCGCAAACGCGAGGGCAAATTGCGCCAGGCCACGAAGCGCCTTTCGCGCATCCCCGGCAAGCGCAACGGTCTCTCCTTCCTCGATGTCGGATGCAACTTTGGATACGCGGTGGCCGCTGCCCGCGCGGGCGGGCTGAACGCCCACGGCATCGATATCGACCCCGACTCGGTGAAGGCCGCGCAAGACGCCTGGGGCGTGGAATGGTTCGAAACTGCCCGCATTGAAGATTACGCGGATGCGGGACACACCGCCGACATTCTCTATACGAGCGAAGTGATCGAACACACACCGGAGCCCGAACGCTTCGCAGATGCAATGAAACGCATCGTGAAGCCGGGCGGGCGGCTGTTCCTCACCACACCGGCGGCGGACCATTGGGCCGTGCCCAGAAAATTCACCGACTGGAACGAAGCCAAACCGCCCATTCATCTGATACTTTATTCGAAAGAAGGCTTGCGGCGGCTCCTGTCGCGGCACGGCTTCGGGGAGTTTCGTTTCGAATTCAAACTCAAACCGCGCATCACACTTCACGCCAGGCGGATCGCTTGAATCCGTCGTTACAAAATTTTGGGGAGTTTCATGAGTAACCGCCCGTCTTTCACCGACGAAGAAGCCCTTGCCTTTCACCAGCATCCCAAGCCCGGCAAGTTGGAAATCAACGCGTCCAAGCCGATGGCGACGCAGCGCGATCTGTCGCTGGCCTATTCGCCCGGCGTGGCGGTGCCGGTTCTGGCCATCGCCAAGAACCCCGACCTCGCGTTCGATTATACCGGCCGCGCCAACATGGTCGCCGTGATCACCAACGGCACCGCGATTCTGGGCCTGGGCGATCTCGGCGCATTGGCGTCAAAACCTGTGATGGAAGGCAAATGCGCGCTGTTCAAGCGCTTCGCCGATGTGAACGCCATCGATCTGGAAGTCGACACGCATGACGTGGACGCGTTCATCGCGTCGGTGCGTTATCTCGGGCCGTCCTTCGGCGGCATCAATCTGGAAGACATCAAGGCGCCCGATTGCTTCATCATCGAAGAAAAACTGCGCGCGATGATGGACATTCCGGTGTTCCATGACGATCAGCACGGCACCGCCATCATCACGGCGGCCGGCGTGATCAACGCGCTGCATTTGACGGGCCGCAAAATCGAAAACGTGAAAATGGTGACGAACGGCGCGGGTGCTGCCGGCATCGCCTGCCTCGATCTGCTCGTCGGTATGGGTTTAAAGCGCGAGAATATCATCCTGTGCGACACCAATGGCGTGATCTATGAAGGCCGCACCAAAGGCATGAACCAGTGGAAGTCGGCCTACGCCTCGAAGACCAAGGCGCGCACGCTGGAAGAAGCGATGGTGGGCGCGGATATTTTCTGCGGCGTGTCGGTGA
>CAIYRG010000145.1 GCA_903928515.1 uncultured Alphaproteobacteria bacterium
CGATCACCCTCTCTGACACAGAGTCGGTCACCGCTTCACTCACGTCATATTTCGGATCGGAAAACAGCGGCGCACCCCAAGCCCCCGTTTCCAAATCGATGGGATATAGGGCGATCCTGTCGCCATCGTGACGCGAGAGAATGAGAGCCGATTTGTCGTCTTCGCTCATCGCGACGATTGCGGCGTGATCCCTCGCATGTTCGTCGATAGGGTCTAGCGGCCACCAACCTCCGCCCTCTTTGGCTTTGACGATTTCGAAATGGCCGAACTTCGTGTTTCTGTCCGCCATGTAGGTGATCGCCGCCTTAGGCACCCCGTCGCGGCCGTTGGCGAAACTTGTGCTGGGAAGAAAGCCCAGCGTGCGCAGATACATGTCGGCGTTGGATGGAACGCCTTTGATTTCATTGCCTTGCGGGGACACGGACATCTGCACGATTTTGTAGCCTGTGGTGTTGTTGTACTTAATGTCCGTCGTGACGGTGACGATCAGTTCGTCGTCGCTTTTCCAATACGCGCTCCGAACGATGCCGTCCGAAAAGCCGAATGTGCGCGAGGCCGGCTGAACGCCAGCCTCTGTAATTGGAAAGAAGCGAACGCCCTCATGGCTGCCTGAAGGCTGAATCGCTGCGATGTATTTTCCAGTTGGCGAGAGGCTTGCGCTCTTAAACAACGGTAGGCTGCCGAAGATGGCGGCTGCGTCCTGCTCCTCGGCATGCGCGGCTTGCCCAAGGAATCCGGCAGCACACGAAACGACGGCGACGAAAAATACCCGCTCGAATGTTGTCCGCATAGCTTTCCCCCCGGAACGCGGTTGTCTTTTGCCGAGCCTACGACAAGGGTTTGTCAAAATTCTACCAGCCGGCCCAACTCCCCAACCCCGGCATTTCGGACTAGCATGGGCTTCTGAACCGGAAGGGATTTGCCATGCTCGGACGCCGCCTCCGCTTCATCGCATTCGTCTCCGGTGTGGCTCTTGCCGTCATCGCCACCGCCCAAGCCGCGCCATTGCGACTGACCGTGGTGCGCTTGCCCGCCGCCGCCAAGCCGCGCCTGGCGGCACTGACGCCGCATTTCGGGCCGCAGACCAAGAGCTTCATCGCGAAGGAAGCGGCGCGCGAGTATGGCGACAACACGATCTCGGCCGAGACCGCGCACACGGCCGTCGTGAACTCCGGCCTTGGCGTGTCGAGCAGCGGCGACATCGACGCGCTGGTGGAGGCCGTGCTGTTCCAGTGCAACGCCGACGCCGAGGACGATTTGCGCGATCAAATGGACCAGATGCAAAAAGCACTCGCACAGAAGAAGTCGATGCGCGAACAGCAGGGCAAGATGAAAGCCGATCAGGCGCGCATCGCGGCACAGACGCGCAACGACTATGGGCAATTACAAGCCGCGGCGCCGATCATTCAGCCGCGCTACACGCTCGATGATTATGTGGCCGGCCGATCCGATTTCGATTCGGATATCCAGGCGCTCCAGGACCAACTCGACTCGCTCAATGACCATGGCGAGGAGCAACAATTGCGGCTGCAGATGCTGATGGACCGGCGCGCCAAAGCCGAGGAAACCCTGTCCAATTTGCTGAAGAAATCGTCGGACACATCGAGCACCATTGTCGGCAATCTGAAATAGCCCCGACTTCACTCCGCTATTTCTTCGTCACGCATTTGCTGCGAAACGCCTTGGCAAATTCACGCGTCTGGGCGCCGTCCAGCGCCATCTGATCGCGCGCTTTGTAATCCGCGAACAGCGCATTGAAACAGGCTTGCTCGGGCCCTGCGCCGGTCGTGGCTCGGGTCATCCGCGCATAGTCCTCGTTGAGTTGAAGGCCTGCGATAGCTTGCGATTTTGGCGTGGTGGCGATTTCCAATGTCACCAACCCGGCGCAGCTGATCGCGGAATCATCCAGCGCGGCAAACACCGCCTCCGGTGCGGCCTCTGTGAGTTCGATGATGGCGGCAGGCGTTGCGTTGATGCGCACCGAAATCTTGTCGCCCACTATCTTGGCGTTCTCCACGCCGCCATTGCAGCGGTCGCCGCCGGCATATTCGGCGACGCGTTTCAGCTTGTCGCCCTGGCGCTTGAGCCCAAACACGTTCGTGAAATGGCCCGTGCCGCCGCCGCCGGA
>CAIYRG010000146.1 GCA_903928515.1 uncultured Alphaproteobacteria bacterium
CAGAACTTCGCATTGCTCTGCCGCAACATCGCGCTCAACAACCTCAACCATCGCGTCTATCCGGCCTGCGTCGCGCTCGGGCTGCATCCGGGCTACGAGTTCTTCCACGTCCGCGAGATGTCTCAGGGTATTGCCTGGAGTGCCCTAGGGGCGGCTGCGCGGGCTGCTGAGCATACCTTCGCCCAAATTGCTAGGTGCGAGAGGGTCGACAGTCCAAGAGCGCTCCTAGGGTACTCGCAGCCCGGTTTCATCAAAATCGATGTCGACGGCACTGAGGCGGATGTGATCGGCGGCGCGCAGGGCTTGCTGGAGGCGCAGACCGTCACGTCGCTGCTGGTCGAGTTGAACCCGGAGGCGGACAGCGGCAAGCTGATCCTGGCGCGGATGACGGACTGGGGTTATCGCGTGGTGTCGTGGGAGCGCAATGCGAGCGTTGCCGATCCCGTGGCCAACCCTAGCGTGAACTACATCTTCGAGCGGACAAGGGAGCCGTGGTGATGGCGGACCAGCAACCGAAGCCCAAGCCGACCTCGGCGGTGACGCGCAAGCTCGTGGCCGGCGCCCGCGGCACGAAGCGCGCCAACCTGCGGCAGCGCAGCCGGAAGCGCGAGGCTTACATCCGCAGCGTGTCATACTGATGGGCGGCTACACCTGGACGGCGGTCGAGACGCAACGGCTAAAGCATCTCTGGCCTGTCGCGGGCTGGCCCGAGCTGCAGGCGGCATTCCCGGCGCGTGCCCGGCACTCGATAGCCAAACATGCCTACAAGCGCGGCCTCGGCAACCGGCCGCCCTATCTGCGCCCCGAAGTTGCGGGCGTTGCCGTCGACCCGGTGATCGCCAGCCTCACCGCGATGCGGCGCCGCAAACGCATCCGCCGCGAGGCGCTGTCGCGCACGATCGGCGTGCACCGCCAGCAGGTCTCGCAATGGGAGCGCGGCCTGCACCAGCCGACATGGGCGAACGTCCAGGCGTGGGCCGCGGCGCTCGGCATGCGGCTTACTGCCGTCGAGCGCGTCGGCTCGCTCGCCAGCATTCCGGTCCGCCGAGCGTCGTGATGCCGCGCGACATGACCATCCCCAACCCGCGCTGGCGGGTCGTCCAGGTCGAGACGCGGCGCGAGGTATTCGCCCATGAGAACCTGGCCGAGCTGGCGCTGGACGGGCTGTGGCTGCCGATGATCCTCGAAACCATCCGCCATGCCCGCGCCACGCACCAAGAGAAGCGCCCGCTATTCCCGGGCTATCTGTTCGCCCGGTATTGCGAGGACTCGTCGGCGGAGTGGCCCAAGATCCGCGCGGCCCGCGGCGTCGTCAGCATCCTGCGCGGCGTGTTGCCGGACGCGGTCTATGCGCGATTGCGTGAGCGCGCTGGCCCGGACGGCGTGATCCACGTGAAACATGCGGCAACGATGCTGTTCAATCCCGGCGACTTGGCGCGCGTCAACGACCTCGAGAACGCGGCGCATGGGCTCGTCGGCCGCATCATCACGGCCAAGGGCGCCGAGCGCGTCGGGCTGA
>CAIYRG010000147.1 GCA_903928515.1 uncultured Alphaproteobacteria bacterium
CTGGCGTCGCTGAACCTGATGCAATTCCGCAAGGATGGCGCCGACGGCAAGAAGGCCTTCGACGTTCCGGCCTTTGAACATGCCGTGCGTCTGTGGACCGTGGTGCTGGAAATCTCGGTGCTGATGGCGCAATTTCCCTCGAAGGAAATCGCTCAGCTTTCGTATGAATACCGCACGCTTGGCCTGGGCTACGCCAATATCGGCGGCCTGTTGATGGCCGCGGGCATTTCCTACGATTCGCGCCAGGGCCGCGCGATCGCCGGCGCCATCACTGCGGTGATGACCGGCATCTCCTATGCGACCTCGGCGGAGATGGCCGACAAGCTCGGGCCCTTCCCGCGCTTCGAAGAAAACCGCGACGCGATGTTGCGCGTGATCCGCAACCATCGCCGCGCGGCGCATGGCGAAGCGAGCGGCTATGAAGGCCTGTCCACCAACCCGGTGCCGCTCGACCTCGACGGCGTGGGCGACAAGGAATTGGCCGATGCGGCGAAAGCGGCGTGGGACCAGGCGCTCTCGCTTGGCACCGCCTATGGCTATCGCAACGCGCAAGCCAGCGTGATCGCGCCCACCGGCACAATCGGCCTGCTGATGGATTGCGACACCACCGGTATCGAACCGGACTTCGCGCTGGTGAAGTTCAAAAAGCTGGCCGGCGGCGGCTACTTCAAGATCATAAACCGCTGCGTGCCGGAAGCCTTGAAGGGCCTCGGCTACAGCGAAAGCCAGATCGCCGACATCATCTCCTACGCCGTCGGTCACGGTACGTTGAAAGGCGCGAACGCGCTTTCCCACGGCGCGCTCCAAGCCAAGGGCTTCACCGCCGTTGAAATCGACAAGGTGGAAAAGTCGCTGGCCTCGGCCTTCGACATCCGCTTCGTCTTCAACAAATGGACGCTGGGCGAAGAGTTCTGCACCCACACGCTCGGCCTCGATGCCGAGGCGATGGATTCGCCGGAATTCGACCTGCTGAAAGCACTCGGCTTCGCGAAGGCCGAAGTGGAAGCGGCGAACCTCTACGTTTGCGGCACCATGACCTTGGAAGGCGCACCGCATTTGAAAGACGAGCACCTGCCCGTTTTCGATTGCGCCAACCCGTGCGGCCGCATCGGCAAGCGCGCGCTGTCGGTGGAAAGCCACATCCGCATGCTGGCGGCAGCGCAGCCCTTCATCTCGGGCGCAATCTCCAAGACGATCAACATGCCGAACAACGCAACGGTTGCCGCGTGCGGCGAATCCTACATGCTGTCGTGGAAGCTCGGCCTGAAAGCCAATGCGCTGTATCGCGACGGCTCGAAACTGTCCCAGCCGCTTGCGAGCCAGGTGCTGTCCGGTGACGATGCGGAAGACGAGATCGACGAATTGGTGGCGGCACCGCAAGCGGCGCGCACCACGGTCGTCACCGAACGCATCGTCGAGAAGGTGATCGAACGGGTTGTCGCCGCATCACATGACCGCGACCGCTTGCCCCACCGCCGCAAGGGCTACACGCAGAAGGCGGTCGTGGGCGGACACAAAGTCTACTTGCGCACCGGCGAATTCGACGACGGCCGCCTCGGCGAAATCTTCATCGACATGCACAAGGAAGGTGCTGCCTTCCGCTCGCTGATGAACAATTTTGCCATCGCCATCTCCATCGGCCTGCAATATGGCGTGCCGCTGGAAGAATTCGTGGATGCGTTCACCTTCACGCGCTTCGAGCCGGCAGGCCTCGTGATCGGCAATGACTCGATCAAGAACGCGACGTCGGTGCTCGATTACATCTTCCGCGAATTGGCCGTCTCCTATCTGGCGCGCAACGATCTGGCGCATGTGCCGCCCACCCATGACGAAGACCTCGGCACGGGCGGCAAGGACATCACGACCGGACAAGGCCGCGAGATCGCGCAAGCGGTGTCGCGCGTGGCCTCCACCGGCTATCTCCGCAGCAATCCGCTGGTGGTGGTGCGTGGTGGTGCGGCAGCGAAAATGCAGGCCGATGTCCATGCCGAGCACGAACACGCGCATGACCATGCCCACGATCACGAGGCGGAGGTTGAAGTCGCGTTCGAGCTCGCCGCGGTGCGCGAGCAGGTGATGGAAGCCGCCGGTAGTCCGGTGGCCTCGGCGATGATGGCGCTGGAATCGCGCTTCGCGGCGGATGCCACAAAGGCGCAGGCGAAAGCGGGCGATGCGCGCCAAGTGTATGCGCGCCGTGCGGCGGAAGCACGGATGAAGGGCTATGAGGGCGATGCCTGCGGCTCTTGCGGGAACTTCACCCTCGTCCGCAACGGTACCTGTATGAAGTGCAACACCTGCGGAAGCACCAGCGGCTGCAGCTGAGTGCTGAGAAAGTTCCGCTAAGCGGAGATACGCATAGAAGATCCA
>CAIYRG010000148.1 GCA_903928515.1 uncultured Alphaproteobacteria bacterium
CTGTTCTTGGACGAAATCGGCGACATGCCGCTGGAAGCGCAAACGCGATTGCTACGCGTGTTGCAGCAGGGCGAATACACAACGGTCGGCGGGCGCACGCCGATCAAGACCGATGTGCGCATCATCGCCGCGACCAATCGCGATCTGCGCCAGCTGATCCAACAAGGCCTGTTCCGCGAGGATCTGTTCTACCGCTTGAACGTGGTGCCGATGCGCCTGCCGCCGCTGCGCGAGCGCATTCAAGACACACCTGATCTCGTGCGCCACTTCCTGCGCAAGGCGGAGGGCGAGGGTCTGCCGCCGAAGCGTCTGGACAACAGCGCCATCGAGCGGCTGAAGTCCCACAGCTGGCCCGGCAATGTGCGCGAGCTGGAAAACCTCATCCGCCGTCTTGTCGTGCTGAATCCCGACGACGTGATCCAGGAAGCCGCGGTGGCTATCGAGTTGGCGCAGACCGAGCGCGGCCCGGCCATCTCCGGTGACGAGCCGGACTCGGCAAACCTCTCGGCCTTGGTCGAACACTATCTCACGCGCTATTTCGCCGAATGCGGTGACAAGCTGCCGCCCGCCGGGCTCTACGACCGTGTGCTGCACGATGTGGAAAAGCCGCTGGTTTCCATCGCCCTCGCAGCGGCGCGGGGGAATCAAGTCCGGGCGGCGCAGCTCCTGGGCGTGAACCGAAACACCCTGCGGAAGAAGATCCGGGAGCTGGGTGTGGAGGTCATCAAGGGGCTTAAGTCACACTAAAGCCCAGGAAACTCCTCGCTTTTAACTCTGCGGCCCAAAGGCCACGCAGCATAATTGCAACATGCTGCGGCTTTGCTACAGTCCGTATCCCCGCGCTGCCAGACAATAGGCGCTGAGCGCGCCGAGGGTGAGGTCGAGCCGGATTTGATGGCGGGTTCTTCGAGTTTGCGTGCGCGCGCGTTCAGCGGGCCCTTCGAGGTGCTCCGCGCGCTATCGCGTCCCTCGCTCATCGCCCTGTGGGTTGCCATCGCCGCCGTCGCCTCCGGCGTGGTCACATATCTGACATTGTCAGGCCTCGTGCCTTACAACCGGACGCCCAGCATGTTGATCGGGCTGTTGCTCATCAACCTCACGCTGGTGCTGACGCTGGCCGCGCTGATCGCGTGGCGGCTCACGCGCCTGTGGATGCAGCGGCGTAAAGGTGCTGCCGGTTCGCGCCTGCATTTGCGGCTGGTGGCGATGTTCTGCGCCATCGCCGTGACACCAACAATCCTCGTGGCCGTCTTCGCGGCAGGCTCGCTGAATCTGGGCGTCGAGGCCTGGTTTTCCGAACGCGTGCGCACCGCACTTGCCAGTTCCGTGAGCGTGGCGCGCGCCTATGTGGACGAACACAAGCAGGTGATCCGCGCCGACGTGCTGGCGATGGCGTTCGACCTGAACCGCGCCGCACCTCTGTTGCAGGACGACCGCAAGCGCTTCTCGGATTATCTGGTGAGCCAGGCCGCCATTCGCGCGCTGCCGGCGGTGTTTGTCATCGACTCCAACGGCCGCGTGCTGGCCAGCGCCAAGCTGCCGACAGCGCCCACGCCCGATCCGGTAACGCCGCAGGAAATTCAGCAAGCCAAGCAGGGCCAAGCGGTTGTTCTCACGGGTTCGAACGAGAACACGGTTTCGGCGCTGGTGAAGCTGGACGCCTTCGTCGATGCGTATCTATTGGTGACGCGAGGCGTCGATCCCAAAGTTCTTGAACGACAGCAAAGCACCCTGGACGCCGTGTCGGAGTACCAGCGGTTGGATGAGAACCGCTCGGAATTTCAACTGACCTTCGCGGCGTTCTACGCCGTGGTTTCGTTGCTGATTTTGCTTGCCGCCATTTGGCTGGCGCTGTGGGCGGCGAACCGCATCGTCACGCCTATTGGGCGATTGGCAGGTGCCGCCGAACGCGTGAGCCAGGGCGATCTTTCGGTGCGCGTGATCGAGACCCGCGACGACGATGAAATCTCCGCGCTGAGTCACACCTTCAACCGCATGACGAGCCAGATCGAAGCGCAACGCAACGAGCTTGTGGACGCCAACCAGCAGCTCGATTCTCGCCGCCGCTTCACCGAGGCCGTGCTGGCCGGCGTGTCGGCAGGCGTCGTCGGCGTCGATGGCGATGGCCACGTGACGCTCATCAACCGCGCCGCGATGCGGCATCTGAACGCCAGTCCCGAAGAAGTCGAGGGCCAGCATTATTCGGAAATCGTGCCGGAGATGGCAGCGCTTATCCGTCGCGCGATGACGGAAAATTCGGGGCGCGCTTCGGGCGAAGTCGACATGAAGCGCGGCGGCGCCCAACGCCATTTGAACGTGCAAGTGTCGCGCGAAGCGGGCGAACCCAATCACGGTTTCGTCGTCACCTTCGACGACA
>CAIYRG010000149.1 GCA_903928515.1 uncultured Alphaproteobacteria bacterium
CGCACCATGCCCATATCTTGGTTGTTGATGATGAAGATCTTGATCGGCAGATCGTACTGCACCGCCGTCGACATCTCCTGCATCGTCATCTGCACGGACGCCTCGCCTGCAATGTCGATGACCAGCGCATCGCGATGCGCCATCTGCACGCCGACAGCCGCCGGCAAGCCATAGCCCATCGTGCCCAAACCGCCGGATGTCATCCAATGGTTCGGCTCTTCGAAATGATAGCGCTGCGCGGCCCACATCTGATGCTGACCGACTTCGGTGGTGATGTAGGTTTCGCGGCCCTTCGTCAGTTCATACAGACGGTCGATGGCGTATTGCGGTTTGATCAGCGTCGATGACGGCTTGTAGGAGAGCGATTTTTTCGCGCGCCATTCGTTGACTTGGGCCCACCACGTCTTCACCGCCGGATCGGCCTTGTGCTTCTGCTTCTTCCATTCGCCAAGCATGGCGCGGATCGCCTCTGCCGCGTCAGCAATGATCGGCAGATCGATGCGGATGTTCTTGTTGATCTGCGACGGATCGATATCGAGATGGATCTTCTTCGAGTTCGGCGAAAACGCCGACACCAAGCCGGTGACGCGATCATCAAACCGCGCGCCCAAGCAGATCAGCAGATCGCAGCGATTGCAGGCGAGATTGGCTTCATAGGTGCCGTGCATGCCAAGCATGCCCAGCCAATTTTCGCCGCTCGCCGGATACGCGCCCAAGCCCATCAGCGTAGAGGTGATCGGAAAGCCCGTCTCCGCCACCAGCTCGCGCAACAGCTTGCTTGCTTCCGGGCCGGAATTGACGATACCGCCACCCGTATAGAACAGCGGCTTCTTGGCATTGGCCATCAGCTTCACAGCTTCGGCGATCGCGTTCGGCTCCGCCGCGAAATTCGGCCGATAGGTGCGGTGACGGATGTTGGCCGGGCCGACGTAATTGCCCTTCCGGAATTGCACATCCTTCGGAATGTCGACGAGCACCGGGCCCGGACGGCCCGAGGTCGCGATCTGAAATGCCTCATGCAGAATGCGCGGCAGATCGGCCACGTCGCGCACCAGCCAATTGTGCTTGGTGCAGGGGCGCGTGATGCCGACCGTGTCGCATTCCTGGAATGCGTCGTTGCCGATGAGATGCGTGGCGACTTGCCCTGAGATCACGACGATCGGAATGGAATCCATCAGTGCGTCCGCTAGGCCCGTCACGGCATTCGTGGCGCCGGGGCCCGACGTGACGAGCGCGACACCGCATTTGCCGGTGGAACGCGCATAGCCTTCGGCGGCGTGAACCGCGCCTTGCTCGTGGCGCACGAGAACATGGAGAATCTCGTCGTCCTGAAACAGCGAGTCATAGATGGGGAGCACCGCGCCACCGGGATAGCCGAAGATGTGCTTCACGCCCTGATCCTTGAGCGCCTGCACCACCATTTCGGAACCGGTCATTTCGCGCGTTGCGCTATCGGCCACGGTTTTGAAATCCTGCTTGTTCATCGTCCACATTCCACCAACAAGGCCCGGCCGGTCTCGAAAGACGGAAGGGGCCGATTCAAACGAAAAGGGGCGTTGCCGCCCCCTGAGTACGCCGCTGCACGGAAAAGCGAGGGTTAGCCTCGTTCCATCAGCAGCATTCTACCTACGAGCATTGGCCTCACGGCTCACCCCAATTGACTGGTGGGGAACTTAATTGCACTGCAGCATGAGGTCAAGGCAATTTCACGAAAGATATGGCATTATTGTTGAAATAATATTGCCGATATCGCTGTTTTCAATCCAGATCCAATCCGCCATCCGGCCGCGAAACCACGTCATCTGCCGTTTGGCATATTGCCTTGTCTCCAGGATCAACCGCTCCTCGACCGCCTCCGGGGGAATTTTCCCCGCCAGATGCTCCTGCAAAGCCGCCACGCCCAGCGCCCGCGCGGCCGGCAATTTGCGGTCGATCTCGCCCAGCGCCCGCACTTCCTCCAACGCGCCCTGCTCCAGCATCACCCGCGCACGCGCTTCGATTCGTTTGAGCAGAAGCGCGCGCGGCGGCGCGATCACAAACCGCGCAATGCGCTCGGCCTTCAACACCGGCTCACCCGCTGTCTGCTGCCAACGCTTCAGCGACACGCCCGTCTCGTCCCACACCTCGGCAGCGCGCAAGACGCGTTGTGTATCGGAAGCATGCAGCGCGGCAGCACTTTCGGGATCGCATGCCGTGAACTCCGCGAAGAATGCTTCCGCGCCCAAAGCATCAAAGCGTGCGCGCACACGCGTTCGCGTGTCGGGTGAAACCGGCGGCACCGGCGAAAGGCCGTCGATGAGCGCGCCGAAATACAACCCGGTACCGCCGGTGAAAATCGGCGTCGATGTCGTTTTGAGAATTTTCGCTGCGTCGGTGCTGTAGCGCCCCACCGAATAATGGTCGTGTGCCGGAACATGGCCATAGAGGCGATGCGGCGCACGCGCCTCGTCGGCCACGGAAGGGCGCGCCGTCAGCAACCGCAACTCGGCATACACCTGCATGGAATCGGCATTTACAACCGTGCCTTGCAAACGCTCCGCAAGAGCGAGCGCCACGGCTGACTTGCCGCTTGCGGTCGGCCCTGCGATAAGCACCGCGTCAACGGACATACAACTTTTTCCCTCACGCATCCGTCAGGCCCAAAACGTGCCCGCGCCCCTCTCTTACGTTCTCAATGTCATCGCCGGACCTTTCGCGCAATTGGCGGCGCATGATGCCGCTGGCGCGCTCACCGTTTTGCGCGAAAACGCTCAACCCGGCGATCCCTCCTGGCTGGCCGAAGGCAAGGCGCTGGATATTCCTTTCAAGGGCGATCCCAAAAAGGTGCGCCTCGCGGCGCGCGCCGCATTCCATGGGCAGCCTTTCGATATCAACGTGCTGCCCTCGGGCAACCGCCGCAAGCGGATGCTGGTGGCCGATATGGATTCGACCATCATCGGCTGCGAGTGCCTGGATGAGCTGGCCGATATGGCGGGCATCAAGGACAAGGTTGCGGCCATTACCGAGCGCGCCATGCGCGGCGAGATCGATTTCGAATCCGCACTGCGCGAGCGCGTCAGCCTTATCAAAGGCCTGTCTCTACACGCGCTGGCGCGTGTGTACGCCGAGCGCGTGCGGCTGAACCCCGGCGCGAAGGCCCTGCTCGCCACCATGCGCGCCAACGGGTGCTACACGTTGCTGGTCTCGGGCGGCTTCACTTACTTTACCTCGCGCGTCGCTGCCGATGCGGGCTTCGATGAAAATCGCGGCAACACATTGCTGGACGATGGTACGTCCCTGACCGGCCAGGTCGGCGATCCCATTCTCGGGCGCGAAGCGAAACTGACCGCGCTGATCAAAACTGCCGGTGCGCGCAAGCTGGCTTTGGCCGACACGCTCGCTGTTGGCGACGGCGCCAACGATCTCGACATGGTGCAGAGGGCAGGCTTGGGCGTTGCCTATCACGCAAAGCCTGTGGTCGCGGAAGCCGCCGAAGCCGCGCTCAATGGCGCGACCGTGACGCATGGCGATCTCACCGCCCTGCTCTATCTGCAGGGCTATCGCGCCGCTCAGATCACCAACGCCGTTTAGCCGCCGGTAAGTCGCACGCCAACAAACGACAATTCGCCGCCGCGCACGACCGATAGCAGCACGACGTTCTTTCCGGTTTTGGCGGCAGCATCCACCTTCACGGTGGCGTCCTGCGGCGTCGTCACCTTCTGCTGCGAGACTTCCGAGATCACATCGCCGGTGCGGATATTCTTTTCCGCCGCGGGCCCGTCGAGATCGACATCCGTGACCAATACGCCGGTTACATCC
>CAIYRG010000150.1 GCA_903928515.1 uncultured Alphaproteobacteria bacterium
GAAGAGCTGGCAAAGGCTCTGGGTCCGTTGAACGTGACCTGGTCGTGCAACGCCAAGGCGAACGTGCCGCGCGATTATCTGAAAGTGCTGCACGAGAACGGTTTGCGGCTGCTGCTGGTCGGATATGAATCCGGCAACCAGCAAATCCTGCACAACATCAAAAAGGGCATGCGCGTCGAAGTCGCCGAGCAATTCACCAAGGATTGCCACGAGATCGGCGTCGCCATCCACGGCACGTTCATTTTGGGGCTTCCCGGCGAAAGCAAGGAAACCATCCGCGAGACCGTGGAATTTGCCAAGCGCATCAACCCGCACACCATTCAGGTGTCGCTGGCTGCGCCCTATCCGGGCACGTTCCTGTATGACCAAGCGGTCGAGAATGGCTGGCTCGATGCCGCCAATGCGGAATTGGTGGACGACAGCGGCATCCAAATCGCGCCGCTGCATTACCCCCATCTCTCGCACCAGGAGATCTTCAACTCGCTCGAAGGCTTCTACAAAGAATTCTATTTCCGCCCGAGCAAGATCGCCTCGATCGTCGGCGAGATGCTGAAAAGCACCGACATGATGAAGCGCCGGTTGCGCGAAGGCGTGGAGTTCTTCCAATTCTTAAAGGAGCGGCGCGAGCACGCCGCCTGATCCGCTGTCTATCAACGGGCTCATCGTCACCGCGGATGATTTCGGCGCCGCGCGCGAAGTGAACGATGCGGTCATCGCGGCGCATCGCGACGGCATACTGACGGCCGCAAGCCTGATGGTCGGCGCCCCTGGTGCCGCCGACGCCGTGGTGCTTGCCAAGGCAACGCCTTCGTTGCGCGTAGGTCTTCATGTTGTGCTGGTGGAAAGCCGTCCGCTCCTGCCGCCCGAGCGCATCCCCGATCTCGTGCAGGCGGATGGTTGCTTCCGCACCGATATGGCGCGCATGGGTGCCGGCATCTTTTTCCGGCGCGATGTGCGTGCCCAAGCGGCAGCCGAAATCGCGGCGCAATTCGCCGCCTTCGCCGCGACAGGCCTGCCCCTCGATCACGTGAACGCGCACAAGCATTTTCACCTGCATCCGACACTCGGTGATCTGCTTTTGGAGATCGGCGCGCGTTACGGCATGAAAGCCGCGCGCGTGCCTCTGGAGCCGCGCGATGTTTTGCGCCGGATCGAACCCGTCCCCAAAATGCTTGGCGATACCGCGCTTGCCGCCTGGGCCAAAATGCAGCGCCGGCGCTTTGCGCGGGCCAGCGTGCTGACGCCAGATGCCGTGTTCGGCCTCAGTTGGTCCGGCGCGATGACGGGAACACGCTTGGCCGGACTTATCGAAAATTTGCCGCCCGGCCTTAACGAGATTTATCTGCACCCCGCGACCTCGGGTGGGTTCGCGGGTTCGGCCCCCGATTACGATTATGCCGGGGAATTCGCAGGACTTCGTGCACCGGAGGTTCTTAACGCGGCGAACCATTATAAAGGCCGCCGTGGGGGTTTCGCCGATTTCCAGGCTGCGGGTTATAATGCGGCCCCTCTTTGATATGTTGCGGATATGAACGTTACCGATCTGTCATTGCATATGAGCAGCGCTTTGCGCAGGCCAATCCGCTTCGGCAGCGATGAGCACAAGATTCTGTTTTGCCGCACGCTGCTCGACACGTTCGATCCCTACAAACCGGCCGTGATCGATTGGCCGAAATTGGATGACGACGCACGCAGCCGGTTGGTGGCCCTGCCCATCTGGGACATCGCGGTGCAGACAGAAAATCGCGCCGGATTAAACGTGGCCACCTATGGCGAAGTGATCCGCGATCCGCTGCTGAAGAAGGCCGTGGAGCTAAACGCGTTTGAAGAACGCCGCCATCGCGATGTGTTGAGCAATCTGGTGCAGGCTTACGGCATCGCGCTCGCGCCCGAACCTGTATTGGCGCGCCCACGCGATCCCGAATGGGCCTTTATGGTGACGGGCTACAGCGAATGTATCGACAGCTTCTTCGCCTTCGGTCTGTTTGAAACGGCGAAACGTTCAGGATTCTTTCCCGCCGAACTCGTCGACACATTCGAGCCCGTCGTGCACGAAGAAGGCCGCCATATCCTGTTCTTCGTGAATTGGATTTCGTGGCATCGCCGCAACATGGCCATCTGGCGCAGGCCTTGGTTTGAATTGAAAGTGCTGGCCGTGTGGGCGTTCCTGGTGTGGGAACGCATGGGCATTGCGGCCGATATCGGCCACGGGAGCCAAGACAACAATTTCACCGTGACGGGCGCGAACCAGCTTTCGGACGGCGATGTGGATATAGCGACGCTTATGGACATCTGCCTCAGCGAAAACGACCGCCGTCTCGGCATTTACGACCAGCGCCTCAAGCGCCCGCGCTTCGTGCCGTCCATGGTGCGCCTCGCGCGCAAATTTCTTCGCCCAAGCCCCGCAAAACAAACCGGCTGATTTTCATGAAATGGGGCGCAATTCTCGCGGCGGTCCTAGGTCTGACAGTCGCGCTGTATGTCATGGCCACCATCGGC
>CAIYRG010000151.1 GCA_903928515.1 uncultured Alphaproteobacteria bacterium
CTGGCGCGCGCCATTGCGCTGATCACGCGCGAACGCGTGGGCAATGTCATCGCCACCACCGACAAGACGCTGAAAGCGATGGGCATCGCCAGGCCAAGAATTGCAGTCTCAGGTTTGAATCCGCATGCGGGCGAGCACGGGATGTTCGGTGATGAAGAAACCGACATCATCGAGCCCGCTATTCGCGACGCCATCAAAAACGGCTTGGACGTGGAAGGCCCGTTCGGCGCCGACACGATGTTCCAAAAGCCCGGCTATGACGCCTTTGTGGTGATGGTGCACGACCAGGGCCATATCGCGGCCAAGCTGCTGGCCACCAACCGCACGGCGGGCATGACCATCGGCGCGCCGATTTTGTTCTCTTCCGTGGCGCATGGCAGCGCGTTGGATATCGCCGGCCAGAACAAGGCCAAGCCCGACGCCGTGATCGAAGCGGTGCGCCGCCTCACGGGTGCGGCCTCGCAAAACACCAAAACCGCAGCGGCGGAATAAGAATCATATGCTGAGAAAAGAACAGAACGATCTTCTGACGCAGACCGGCCCCGGCACGCCGATGGGCGAGATGTTCCGCTGCTATTGGATTCCCGCGCTTCTTTCGGAAGAGCTGCCCGAGAACGATTGCCCGCCGGTGCGCGTGCAATTGCTGTCCGAGAAGATGGTGGCGTTTCGCGACAGCGAAGGCCGTTTCGGGCTGATCGATGAATTCTGCGCCCATCGCGGCGTGTCGCTGTGGTTCGGGCGCAACGAGGAATGTGGCTTGCGCTGCCCGTATCACGGCTGGAAATACGACGTGAACGGCAATTGCCTCGATGTGCCGTCGGAGCCCGAGGAAAGCGGCTTTCGCGCCAAGATCAAATTGAAATCCTATCCGTTGATCGAGCGTGGTGGGATTTTATGGACCTATATGGGTGCACCCGAAAAGCAGCCGCCGCTGCCCGAGTGGGAATTCATCACCGTTCCGCCTGCGCAAACCTACAGCTCGAAGCGACTGCAGGAATCCAATTGGCTGCAGGCAATGGAAGGCGGCATCGATACCTCACACGTGTCCTTCCTGCATCGCGCGAATTTGAACACCGATCCGCTGTTCAAGGGCGCGAAGGGCAACCAATACAATCTGGCGGATTCGCAGCCCTTCTTTGAAGTGGTCGATCACGCGGCCGGGCTTTTCATCGGCGCGCGCCGCAAGGCCGAAGAAGGCCGGTTCTATTGGCGCATCACGCCTTGGGTGATGCCCTGCTTCACCATGGTGCCGCCGCGTGGCGATCATCCCATCCATGGCCACTTCTGGATTCCCATCGACGATGAGAATTGCTGGACCTGGAGCTTCGACTACCACCCGATCCGCGCGCTGACCGAGACGGAAGTCCAAGCGATGCGCGACGGCAAAGGCGTGCACTCAAAAGTCGATGCCGACTATCGCCCGCTGGCCAACAAATCGAATGATTATCTGATCGACCGCAAGGCCCAGAAAGAAGGCCGCAGCTTCTCCGGCGTCGAAGGCATCGCCATGCAGGATGCAAGCTTGCAGGAGAGCATGGGCGCGATCATGGACCGCTCGAAAGAGCATCTGACCAACACCGACAACGGCATCATCATGGCGCGGCTGCGCCTGCTGCGTGCCGCGAAGGCGTTGACCGACAAGGGCGTGCCGCCGCCGGGCCGCGAGCCGCAGGAACAGCGCGTGCGCTCCGCTGCGTTGGTTTTGGAGCCTGACAAACAATTCCAGATCGCCGCGAAGGACGATCTCACCGCGCGCCCCGGCGTGCACCAGACCTCCGTTTAAAGATGGCTTCGGCATAATCATGAGCAAGCTCGACCTTTCCATCGCGGTTGGACCATACGACCGCATGCGCCCCTTGATGGACGGCGATGTGCAGATTGACGGCGTGAACCCGGTGTTCATGCGCCTGGCGCCGGAGGAGATTTTCTTCCGCGCGTTACGCCATCAAGAGTTCGATGTCTGCGAGCTGTCGCTTTCCAGCTTCTCAGTGAAGACGGCGCGCGGCGATTGCCCCTACATCGGGATTCCCGTGTTTCCCTCGCGCGCTTTTCGCCACACCGCCATCTACATCCGCACCGACAAGGGCATCAAAACCCCGCAGGATTTGAAAGGCCGCCGCATCGGCGTGCCGGAATATCAACTCACCGCCAATGTCTGGGCGCGCGCGATCCTCTCCGAGGATTTCGGCGTGAAGCCCTCGGACATTACTTGGGTGCGCGGTGGACTGTTTGAAGCGGGCCGTGTCGAGAAAGTCGCGGTGAACCTGCCGAAAGATGTGCGCTTGGAAGATGCCCCGCACGACAAGACGATTTCCGCCATGCTGGCGGACGGCGAGATCGACGGCATCATCGCGCCGCGCGCGCCGCTCGGTTTCGGCGAACATCCGAATATCGGCTGGCTGTTCCCGGACCCGATTGCCGCGTCGCAGGATTATTACGCGCGCACCAAGATCTTTCCGATCATGCACGTGCTGGGGCTTCGCCGCACGCTGGCGGACA
>CAIYRG010000152.1 GCA_903928515.1 uncultured Alphaproteobacteria bacterium
CGGGCACGCCGGGCCCGTCGGCCAAAGCAGCTTTTCCAAGTGCTTGCGGGCGGCATCGGCATTCGTGAAGCGAGCGGGGATTTTAGCAGACATTGGCGTAACTCCTTATGACGCCAATCTAAGCCGTGCTTCTTCCTACGTCAAGTATACTATCGCGTAATAATTTCTCATAATATTGCTTATACGATAAATATCCGGTAGCGGCAGAGGGCCAAATTGACCCGGAGCTAGCCTGCCCTAAGGTGCCGCCATGACCGATAAGCCTCCGCAATCTGGCCCGAAATCTTTGGCCAATATCCCCGCCGATCTTGAAGACATTCAGGCGTTGCTGGCCATCATGCGGCGCTTACGCGATCCGCAATCGGGCTGTCCGTGGGATCTGGAACAGAACTTCGCGAGCATCGCGCCGTACACGATTGAGGAAGCTTACGAAGTCGCCGGCGCCATCGCCGAACAGGATTATGCAGGCCTCAAGGACGAACTCGGCGACCTCCTGCTTCAGGTCGTGTTCCATGCCCGGATGGCCGAGGAAGACCGGCTGTTTGCGTTCCCTGATGTGGTCCGGGCCATTTCCGAGAAGATGATCCGCCGCCATCCGCATGTCTTCGGGACCGGAACGGCCGACAACCCCAATGCCGTCACCCAAACCTGGGAAGAGATCAAGAAGGCTGAGCGCGAGTCCAAAGGCGAAAAACCCAAGTCTCAGGGTGTCTTGGACGGGATTCCGGAAGCCCTGCCCGCGTTAATCCGCGCTGTGAAGTTGCAGAACCGCGCCGCCCAAGTCGGCTTCGATTGGCCGAGTGCTGTCAGCGTCACCAACAAGATCGCAGAAGAAGCGCTGGAATTGGCGGAAGCCGCTGCTCATGAGACGCCCGAGCGCGTCGCCGAGGAATATGGCGATCTGTTGTTCGTGATGGCCAATCTGGCGCGTCATCTGAAGTTGGACCCGGAGGTCGCGCTGCGTGCTGCCAATGCGAAATTCACCCGGCGTTTCGGGCACATAGAAGCCAGTCTTAGCGCTCAAGGCCGGAAACCCGAGCAAGCCTCGTTGGAAGAAATGGAAGCGCTTTGGGTTAAGGCCAAGGAAGCCGAAAAGCTCGGCGGTTAGCTTCCGCCCCTTCGCGGGCATGACAGTGGATTTGATGACGTCTGCCCAATTCACAGATATGCCCGTAAGCGTTGTCAACATAACGCTCCACAGGCCTGTTAGCGGATTGAGGATCGTTTGGTAAGCGATTGACGGGGGCTAACAATTTTTAGCGAAGAGGGGAATTTCGCGGCAAAGCGTTCGACTTGCGCGGGGTCCATCGCCACGACGAGGTGTATCTCGCCCTCCTCGTCCGCACGCTCCGAAACCCGCCCGTTGCGATAGACCCAGGCGAGCCCTTCGCCGTCGGTCGCCGGCAGCGTCAGCTCCATGGTCTGCTCGCCCGCAGCCATCTGGCTATCGATCAATTCCAGCAGCGCGGGAATGCCATCGCCCGAGATCGCGGAAACCGCGAGGCCCTCGTCGGGGCGTATCTTGTTGCGGATCAGCAGCGCCTCGCGCACCTCAGGCTCCAACAGGTCGATCTTGTTCATCACCTCGAAGATCGGCCTGGCCTCGTCGTCGGCGTCAGGATCGACGCCCAACTCTTTGAGAACTTTCAGCACGTCCGACTTCTGCGCCTCGCTCTCGTCATGCGCGGCGTCGCGGACATGCAGGATGATGTCGGCCTCCAACACCTCTTCCAGCGTGGCGCGAAACGCCGCCACCAGCTGCGTCGGGAGGTCGGCAATAAAGCCGACAGTATCGGAGAGGATGATCTGGCGCCCTGAGGGCAGCTTCAGCCCGCGCATGGTCGGATCGAGCGTGGCGAACAGCATGTCCTTCGCCAGAACCTCTGAATCCGTCATCCGGTTGAACAGCGTGGACTTGCCGGCATTGGTGTAACCCACCAGCGCCACCACGGGGTACGGCACACGCTTGCGCGCGCTCCGGTGCAGCGCGCGGGTGCGGACCACTTCGGTCAGCTCTTTGCGGATTTTGGCGATGCGCTCGCCGATCAGCCGCCGGTCGGTTTCGATCTGGCTCTCACCCGGTCCGCCAAGGAAGCCGAAGCCGCCGCGCTGACGCTCAAGATGGGTCCAGCTCCGCACCAGGCGCGAGCGTTGATAATTGAGATGGGCCAGTTCGACTTGCAGCCGTCCTTCCCGCGTGCGCGCCCGTTCGCCGAAAATCTCGAGGATCAGCGCCGTGCGATCAAGCACTTTCGCGTTCCACGCTTTTTCGAGATTGCGCTGCTGCACGGGCGACAGGTTGGCGTTGACGATCACGACCTCGGGTTCGACCTCGGCGGTGAGTATCCTGATCTCTTCAACCTTGCCGCTGCCGATCAATGTCGCCGGCGCGGGATGCAGAAGCGGCGCCACGCGCGCTTCCACAACATCGAGACCGATGGCTGCGGTGAGTGCCACCGCCTCCTCCAGTCGCGATTGTGCCGAGCGATCCGGTTGTGCCGTCGGCCTCACTCTGCGTTCGACATGCAGAACCACGGCGCGCCGCGGATATTGTCCGTTGCGCGTCGTGTCAGTGGCCCCCGAATTGCGGGAACTGTTCGAGGTCAGGCTTCCTCCGTCGCGCCGATATCCTGATCCTGAAGTTGGACCGGACCCATCGGCATCACCGTGGAGATCGCGTGTTTGTAGACCAATTGCATCTGGCCATCTCTGCGGAGCAAAACACAGAAATTGTCGAACCAGGTGATGTTGCCTTGCAGCTTCACACCGTTGACCAGATAGATCGTCACGGACGCTTTGCTTTTCCGGACGGCGTTGAGAAATGTGTCTTGTAAATTTTGCGGTTTATCGGACATGGGTAGGCCCCACTCCATTTGGAGATGGCGGACGGATCGCCGCCTGATTTCAGACTATAGGCTTTTGCTGCGATAGCGAAGGAAAAAGCGCCACTGCGCTGTTAACTTAGATTGCGGGTCAAACGCATCCAGTGGACAAATACGCCGTGTAGGACTGCGCCTAGCCGCTGTTTTTGCGGGATGCGTTCGACACCGCTTCACGTGTGGCCAATCGCATATACGCCTCTTGAATACGTGCGGACACCGAGCCGGGATGGCCGTTGCCGATGGTTTTGCCATCGAGCGTAACAACTGGCATCGCGCCGCCTGTGGCCGATGTGACGAAAGCTTCGCGGCTGTTGAGCGCCTCTTCCACCGTGAAACTCCGCACCTCGTACGCAATCCCCTCATCCTTCAGCGCTTGCAAAATGGCGCCGCGCGTTACGCCCGGCAGAATGTCGTTACTGAGCGCACGCGTTACGGCGACGCCGTCGCGCGTCACGATCCAGGCATTGGTGGAACCGCCTTCGGTGACAAATCCATTGTCGTCCACGAACCAGACTTCGTAACCGCCTTTGGCTTGAGAGGCGCTTTTCGCCAGTACGTTGGGCAGCAACGCTGTCGATTTGATGTCGCAACGGGCCCAGCGGATATCGGGTGCCGAGAACACCGCCACCCCGTTGCCGCGGCGCTTCTCGATTGCTGCCGCGTTGAATGGGCGCGCGGTCAGGATCAATGAAGGCTGTGCAGCCTTGGGAATGAAGTGATCGCGCTTGGCGACGCCGCGCGTAACTTGAAGATAGACGAAGCCGTCAACGATGCGGTTTTGCCGCACCATTTCGCGCAACACCACTTTCAACGCGCCGCGATGAATGGGCATGGCGATGGAAAGTTCGCCGAGCGAGCGTTCGAGGCGGTCCAGATGGGCTTCTTCGTCGAACAGAAGCTTGCCCATGACCATAAAAACTTCATAGACCGCGTCGGCGAATTGAAGCCCGCGATCTTCAATATGCACCGCGGCGTCGCCGTGGCGGGAATAGCGGCCGTCGACGTAAGCGACGCGGCCTGCCGGCATCGGCCGCTGATGAAGAAATGACATGTGGGATGATTTTCCGAAAGAACGCGAAAGAAGAGATTAGGCGTTGAATTGTTCCAGGCGCGGCGTAGAGACGCCGAGCGATTTCAGCTTGCGATGAAGTGCGGAGCGCTCCATGCCGATGAACGAAGCCGTGCGCGAGATGTTGCCGCCGAAGCGGTTGATCTGCGCCAGCAGATATTCGCGCTCGAAAATTTCACGCGCCTCGCGCAACGGCAAAGAGATCACCAGATCGCTTTTTCCGTTCTGACCGAGCGTCGAGGAGCCGTTGAAATCCGAGGGCAAAAGATCGGGTGAGATCGCTGCGGCCGCATCGTCGCTGGCCAGGATCAACAGTCGCTCCACCACATTGCGCAATTGGCGCACATTGCCCGGCCAATTGTAGGCCTGCAGGATCGCCAGCGCTTCGTCGGAAACATCGCGCATCGGCAGGCCGGAATTGGCCGAAAGCCGTTTCATGAAATGCGACACCAGCACCGGAATGTCGTCGCGGCGTTCGGCCAATGACGGCACGCGCACCGGCACCACGTTCAAGCGGTGATAGAGATCTTCGCGGAACAGGCCGTTCTCGATTTGGCGGCGCAGATCGCGCGTGGAAGACGACACGACGCGTACATCCACTTGCACGCGCGTGGAGCCGCCGACGCGTGTAAAGGTTTGATCGATGAGCACG
>CAIYRG010000153.1 GCA_903928515.1 uncultured Alphaproteobacteria bacterium
ACCATGGTTTTTTTCCGTATTCTGCGGAGCGCAAACCTCCTTGCCAGTTTCGTGCCGCCTCCGTTGTTGGAATTAATACAGCAGTATCAATGGTTTGATTATTGAAGCCGGGTGGCCGATCCGGGTCGGACGGCAAATCCTGCCGGGGAAATCCGGCCGTCACACGCGCCGTTACAGCTCTGGCCCACCCGCCAAACCCTGGCTCAAAGCCGCCCCAAAGCCGCCATAGACAGGGGGGGAGGGGCTTCCTATTTTCAGGCGCGAATCTTGAAAATTGGTCTCCCTCTTGTCCTCGTCTCAAAGCCGTCCGCGCCCCGCCCTTTTGTGCATCCTCGATGGCTGGGGCTGGCATCCCGAAGGCGGCCCCGACGACGCCATCGCGCAAGCGAACACACCCAATTACGACCGCATGCTCGCCGAATGCCCGGTGACACAGCTCGCCACTTCGGGCCGGGCCGTGGGCCTGCCTGACGGGCAGATGGGCAATTCCGAAGTCGGGCACACCAATATCGGCGCGGGCCGCGTGGTCATGCAGGATCTCGTGCGGATCGATGACGCCATCGAGCGCCGCGTTCTGGCCGATGAGCCGGTGCTGAAGGATTTGATGGCCGCCGCCAGGGCTGCAAACAACACCGTGCATCTCATGGGGCTGCTTTCGCCCGGTGGCGTGCATGCGCAGCAGGCGCACATCGAAGAATTGTGCCGCATCTTTTCTATCCAAGGTTTGAACGTGTGGGTGCATGCCTTTCTCGATGGGCGCGACGTGCCGCCGCAAAGCGCGCTGGGTTATGTCGATGCCTTCGCGAAGACGATTTCCGGTTTGAAGGGCGTGCGCGTCGCCACCGTCTCGGGCCGTTACTACGCGATGGATCGCGACAAGCGTTGGGAACGCGTCGTCAAAGCCTATGAGGCCATTGTCGAAGCGAAGGGCGCGAATTTCGCATCCGCGCAGACGGCGGTGGAAAAATCCTACGCCGCCAAAATCACCGACGAATTCGTGCTCCCTTGCGTGATCGGCGATTATGCCGGTGCCAAGGATGGCGATGTTCTTCTGTTCGCCAATTTCCGCCCCGACCGCGCGCGCGAAATTTCGGCGGCACTGCTCGATCCGGCATTCGATGGCTTTGCGCGCACGAAGCCGGTTCGCTTCGCATTCGCCGCCGGCATGACGCAATATTCCGCAGGCTTAAGTGCGCTGATGAAATCGGTGTTCCCGCCGCAAGATGTGCGCGCGACATTGGGCGAACAATTCGCAAACCTCGGCCTGAAACAATTGCGCATCGCCGAAACCGAGAAATACGCCCATGTCACATTTTTCTTTAACGGCGGGCGTGAAACGCAATTTGAAGGCGAAGATCGTATCCTCGTGCCGAGCCCGAAAGTGGCGACGTATGACGAGCAGCCGGAAATGTCGGCGCCCGAACTCACCAACAAATTGGTCGATGCGATCACGTCCGGCAAATACGATCTGATCGTCGCCAATTACGCCAATCCCGATATGGTCGGCCACACCGGCGACATGAACGCCGCGGTGCGCGCGGTGGAAGTGATCGACGGCTGTTTGGGCCGTGTGCGCGCGGCCATCGAAAAGGCGGGCGGCGTGATGCTGCTTACCGCCGATCATGGCAATGTCGAGGTGATGAAGGACCCGGTAACCGGCGAGCCGCAAACCGCGCACACCACGCTGGATGTGCCGTTCATTGCCATCAACGCGCAGACCACGGGGCGTCGCATTGCACTCGCCCACGGCACGCTCGCCGATATCGCGCCGACATTGCTCGATCTCGAAAATTTGCCGAAGCCGCTGGTGATGACCGGCCATTCTCTGGTGAAGACCACGCATGAGGCCGCCGCCTGAAGCGCACGATTCTTTTCGTGTGTTCGGCGTCGCTGTTGGCGGCGAATTATGGTTTCGCGGCCGCGCCTCCGCTGCCTGTTCTCAAACCGTCGCTTGCGGGAAGTCCTGCGCCAACAACAACTCCCACCCCCCCTCTGGCAAAACCGCCGGGCGAAATTCCAACCGCGGCATCGTCGTCTCCCGATCTCGGCGGCAGCATCGCGGAGCGTTACGAACGCGCCCGCCATGCGCTTGAAGATAGCCGGGCTGCGGAAGACAAGACGCGCGGCGACCGCGACCGGATCGTCACGGAAGCGCAAGGGCTGCAGCAGAGGTTGATCGAGAACGCCGCGCGCGTGCAGACGCTGGAAGGCGATCTTGCCGCCATCGAGAAACAGGAAGATGCGCTGCAGGCGAAATATGCAGCCTTGCAAGCCGATTTCACCAAGAACCGCACCACCGTCGCGCATCTTCTCGGCGTGCTGCAAAAATTGAACGCCGATGCGCCCCCCGCTTTGGCGCTGGAGCCGAACGACTCGCTCTCGGCGGCGCGCAGCGCGATGCAGATGGGCGCTTTGCTGCCGCCCGTCTATCAGAAGGCGGCCGATCTCTCCCGCCAATTGCGCGAGATCGTCACCACGCGAAAGGCGCTGGCCCAAAAGCAGAAAGAGGGCGAAACCACCAGCGCCGACCTGAAGACCGCGCGCGAGCAGCTTTCGGAACTTTTGGTGGAAAAGGGTCAGGAACGGCAGGCGGCCGAAACCAAACTCACGGAACTCGGCGACGTCACGCTGGCGGCTGGCCGCGAGGCGAGCGACATGAAATCGCTGATCGACCGCATTTCCAGCCTTCGCCGCCAGGACGATACGGCGTCTTCCACCGGAATGGTCGTGGTTAAGGCCGATACCAGCGCCAGCGCCTTGGCGAAGAACTCGCTGCTTCACCCCGTGGTGGGCGATTTCAAGCCGGGCGATCCGGCAGGGCCCGGCATCACGCCGGGCGTCGCCACCGAGGGGATTTGGTTCACCGCATCCCCCGGCGCGCAGGCGGTGGCACCGGGTGACGGCGACGTAATTTTCGCCGGTACTTACCAAAAGTTCGGTCAGGTCTTGATATTGGAAATCGCAGGCGGATACGATTTGTTATTGGCGGGTCTAGGCCGTATCGATGTGCATATTGGCGACCTTGTCTTGGCGGGCGAACCGGTTGGAGTTCTGCCAGGCGCGTCAACAGTATCCAGGGCGGAAGACAGTGCGGCGCTGTACCTTGAATTGCGTCGCGGCGGTCAGACCGTAAATCCGGTGCCATGGATGAGTACCGAGATCAGAAAGGCAAAGAGATCATGAAGAAGTACGCGATCGCAGGAATGGGAGTAGCCGCCGGCTTTGCCGCCGCGCTGGCATTGTTTCCTGCGGCCCAGGGCGCGTCGTCGGCGTCGAATGCGACGTCGGCCTATCGCCAGCTCGATCTCTTCGGCAGCGCCTTCGAGCAGGTCCGCTCGAACTATGTGCGCGAAGTCACCGATTCCGAACTCGTTGAGGCGGCCATCAACGGCATGGTCACCTCGCTCGACCCGCACTCGTCTTATATGAACGCCAAAGAATTCACCGATATGCAGGTGCAGACGCGCGGCGAATTCGGCGGTCTCGGCATCGAAGTCACGGCCGAAGACGGCTTGGTGAAGGTGGTCTCGCCGATCGACGACACGCCGGCCTCGCGCGCCGGCATCGAGTCGGGCGACTACATCTCCGACATCGATGGCCAGTCGATCCAGGGCATTCCGTTGAACGATGCGGTCGACAAGATGCGCGGCGCTGAGAATTCCAAAGTCACGCTCACCATTCTGCGCAAGGGCGAGAAGAAGCCGTTCGACGTGACGTTGACGCGCGCCGTCATTCGCGTCGACAGCGTGAAATCGCATCGTGAAGGCGATGTCGCCTATATCCGCATCACGGCCTTCAACGAGAAGACCGATGTGGAGCTGGAAAAAGCCATCCGCGATCTCAAGAAGCAGATCGGCCCTGGCATCAAAGGTTATGTGCTCGATCTGCGCAACAATCCGGGCGGCTTGCTCGATCAGGCCATCGCGGTCAGCGATGACTTCCTCGACGGCGGCGAAGTGGTGTCCACGCGCGGACGTCGCACCGCCGACACGCAACGCTATGATGCGAAGGCCGGCGATCTCACCGACGGCAAGCCGGTGGTCGTGCTGATCAACGAAGGTTCGGCCTCGGCGTCGGAAATCGTCGCGGGCGCATTGCAGGATCACAAGCGCGCTTCGGTTCTCGGCATGAAATCGTTCGGCAAGGGTTCGGTGCAGACGATCATTCCGCTGCCCGGCCAAAGCGGCGGCGCGTTGCGTCTCACCACGGCGAAATATTACACGCCGTCGGGCCGCACGATTCAGGCGGTCGGCATCGATCCCGATATCGCCGTGTCGCAGCTTTCCGAGAAGGACGATCCGGGCATCGCCATTCGCCGCAGCGAAGCCGATTTGCCGGGCCATTTCGAAGCGGAAGCCAAGGGTGCGGCGGCGCAAGTGCCGGTCATCCGTCCGGCGGCCGACAAGAAATACGACGACTTCCAGCTGTCTTATGCGCTGGATCGTTTGAACGGCCGCGTGGTCGTCAGTGCCCAAAAGCAGGCGAAGGCGAACTAAGCCGCATATTGCGGGGGCTTGCTGCGAAGCAGCCCCCGCACCTTATTAACCATGCGGTAACCAAAACCATTCTTAGGGTGCCGCTGGCACTGATTGTGAACGAGACCAAATTTGTCTGACGGGCTGGGAACAGACGATTTCGGCGCAGGCGTGCAGCGCCACGGTCGCAACCTCCTTCCCTTTGCCTATCTCGCCACCTTCGGATTCATCCTGCTGTTCTTTGGCGTCGTTTCGCTGATGGGCAAAGCGCGCGATGGCGATCCGTCCGTCTCGCTGGTTATTTCGCCCGAGGCCACGGCAGCCGCCTCCGATGCCAAAGTGCCGGTCACGCCCGCTGCCGAGCGCAAAGTGAATTCCTATCTCGTCGCCGATCCGGCGCTGCTGGACGCCACGGCCGACGGCCTGTTGCCCAAGATCGGTGCCGATGGCCGCAAGCCCCGCGATGCCTATGCCGGCGCGTGGAGCGCCACCGACACACGCCCGCGCGTGGCGCTCGTCATCCGCGACCTCGGCGTGGGGGCCGGCGAAACGAGCGTCGCGCTGTCCAATCTGCCGGCCGGTGTCACGCTCGGCTTCGCGCCTTACGCGGAAGATTTGCAAGGCTGGATCGACAAGGCGCGTGGCGCTGGCCACGAAGTGCTGCTCGAATTGCCGATGGAGCCGCTGGATTTTCCCAACAGCGATCCGGGCCCGCGCGCATTGCTGGTCGGCGCGACACCTGATGAGAATGCCAAGCGCATGGCTTGGGCGATGGGCCGCGCCACCGGCTATGTCGGTTTCGCCAATCTGATGGGCTCGCGCTTTTTGGGCGAAGCCGGTGCGATGGACCCGGTGTTCAAAACATTGGCCGCCCGTGGCCTGATGTTCTTCGACGATGGCGCCAGCCCGCGCTCGCTCTCGGCTAACCAAGCGCGCGATCATGATGTGCCGTTGGCGGCAAGTTCGCTCACGATCGATGATGTGCAGGCGATGGCGCCAATCGACGGGAAGCTCGCCGTTCTCGAACAGCG
>CAIYRG010000154.1 GCA_903928515.1 uncultured Alphaproteobacteria bacterium
GCACCGGCGAATTCGAAATTTACAGTCGGCAAATTGCAGTGCTAAATGCACTTGATAGTCACTCGCAAATACGATACTCAGTATCGTTATTGCAACTTATTATCATGAATGAGCGGAGCACTGGAATGTCGGATCAAGCTCTTGCGCGAAGCGAGCAGCAATTTCGGGGGCATCGCAGTGTTTTCCATCTGGTGCGCTGCGAGCAGCATCTGATCTGGGCGCTGCGTCAGCGCCTCACGAATCCATCGGATATTGGGCGTCTTTCCGCCGGTATGCGCCGTGCATTAGGTTGAAAGGGAGTGGCGGTTATGCGGCGTGTTCCTCACGGTTTCGGTATGGCCATCGGCGCGCCCCTGGGCGTGATGATCGCCTTCAGCGCTTACAGCGCCTTGTGTGCGCAGCCCACAGTATCCGTTTTGAATCTCGGCGGCGATAAAGTGCGCATGGTGCATGGCGTGCGCACCGCGTGCGCCAGCGAGGATTTCGAACAGGCACAAATCGGTGCTGCACCTTACAGCATGCGCATCGCGGTGACGGAGAACGGCAACTATGTTCCGCCGCGCATCACGCTGTCGCAAAACGATCAGCCTTTGGTGCGGGTCGTGTGCAAAAGCGATTGGGTGATGTTCGGGCTTGAGCCGGGTGCCTACGCGGTTAGCGCGGCAATGCCCGACGGCACGTCTGTTTCCAAACACGTGGAAGTGCCGAAAGATGGCGTGGTGCGCACCGCCTTGGGCCGCGAGAAGCCGGCTGCCCCGACTTCGTAATTAGATCGACTTCGTAACTAGGCATCGCCAACGATGCGTTTGATCGTCGCTTTGGCGTCAGCGCCGCGTGTGAGAATGCGCGCCAGATAGTTTGTGGTTTCTTCCATAGCGGCGGCGAATCCAAAAGGCGCGTTCACCACCAACAGGCCTGACGCCGACAGGCGTGGCCCTTGGCCTTCGGCGCGCGGGCGGGGATCATTGCCTGTGCCAACATCGAGTTCGATCTGCAGAAGTTTCGTAACGCCCGCATTCAGCAATTCACCGATGCCGGCATTCACGTCGGCGCGCAGCTTCACCGGATACCACAGTACGTAAATGCCGTTGGCGAAACGGCGATAGGCGCGGGCCAAAGCCACACCGGCATCTTGCCATTCGCTGGTCTGCTCGAAGGGGGGATCGACAAGCACGAGCCCGCGCCGTTCTTGCGGCGGCACAAATCCCACCAACTCGCGATAGCCGTCGCCTTCCATCACGCGCAAATTCGGCGCACGGCCTAAGGCCACGTATAACGCATCAACATCGTCCGGATGTTTCTCGATGGCGATGAGGCGATCCTGCGGCCGTAGAAAATGTGCGGCGATGGCGGGTGAGCCGGGATAGGCATTGCCGAAACTTTTGATGCAATCGGCATAGGATTTGAGCGCAGCCGGCAGCGTCTCGCCATTTTCGCGTTCTGAGACGAGCCGCAAATAGCCTTCCGCCGCTTCGCCGGTTTTCGTGGCTTCCACGCCTTGCAGATCGTAAAGCCCGCGCCCGGCATGGGTGTCGATCACCGCGAAGGGCGTGTCCTTCTTACGCAGATGTTCGAGGATGGAAATGAGAGCGGCGTGTTTCAGCACGTCGGCAAAATTTCCGGCGTGATAGGCATGGCGGTAATTCATGGCGCGATGTCAATATTGGTCAGCTTCACGCTGGCTTGCCACAGGCGCTCGGCGGATTTGTCTTCGAGCGCGGGACCATCGGGTTCAATCGGATGGCAGCGGAAGAAATATTTGCCGCTGGTCTTGGCGACATCCGGCGAAGTTGCGAGGTAGACAATGGTCTCTGCGCCTTTCTCCGGCGAGATCGCCACGATCATCGCAAGCTTCACGAGCGCACTCAAAACAATCGAATTGTTCGCGCCGAAGCGCGTGGCCACAAAACCGGGGTGCAGGCAGTTGGCGGTGACACCGGAGCCCGACAGGCGTTTGGCAAGGGCGCGCGTGAACAGGATGTTGGCAAGCTTCGAGCGGCCATACGCGCGGAACCAGCGGTAGCGATGCTCCGATTGCAGATCGGCGAAATCCAGAACCTCGCCGCGATGGGCGCGCGACGCGACGTTGATCACCCGCGCTTCGCCGTTTTCATTCGCGGCGGCTTCGAGATTCGGCCGCAGCAGATTCGCCAGCACGAAATAGGAAATATGGTTGAGCGCAAAGGTGCGCTCCAAACCATCGGCCGTCACATAACGTTCGCCGAAGATGCCGCCCGCGTTGTTGATGAGCACGTCGATACGCGGATAGGCGCCGGCGATTTCAGTCGCCACGCGCTTCATCTCGGCGATGGCCGAGAGATCGGCATAATGCAGCGACACATCTTGTGCGCCTAAGCTGCCAAGTTCCGATGCGGTTCGCTCCGCCCGTGCCGGATCGCGCGCGATCAACACGAGCTTTGCGCCGCTGGCGGCAAGCTGTCGCGCCGTGCAAAGGCCGATACCCGACGTTGCGCCGGTGATGACGCAAATTTTTCCGTGCATGGAAATACCTGTGCTCACCGCAAGTTTTCGTCTGTTTTCAGGGGTTCACATCTCACCGGGCATCACGCAGCCGGAACAAGCCGCACCAGCGCACGTTACAGGCTCAGAGCCTAACAAAGGAGAACAAAAATGGCTTCCATGAACCCCGTGCCCGGCGACGCACTGCGCAATGGTTCGCCCGCTGCAGCCGGCAACATCGCGCGCAGCGAAAATGCGTCTCTGATTGCGAGCGACAAGGTCGAAGGAACCCCTGTCTACCGCTCCAATGGCGATCGTATCGGCCAGATCGAGACCCTGATGCTGACGAAACATTCGGGCCAGGTCGCCTATGCGGTGATGAGTTTCGGCGGCTTTCTGGGCCTGGGGACAGAACGGTTCCCGATCCCCTGGTCGCTGCTTGCCTACAACGAAGATCTCGGCGGCTATGCAGTGAACATCGCCGACGATCAGCTCAAGAACGCTCCAAACTATGCCGCTGGCAGCGATTGGGATTGGGCTGACACGCAGACCGGCCGCGACGTGTACGACTATTACGGCGTGGTGCCCTGGTTCTAATCCCTTATACCAGGGGCGATGGAGAAGGAGAGAGCGCGAGTTCTCTCCTTTTTCTTTGGCCCTTTTCTTTGCATGCGTTCCTCGCCGCGGTTCCCGCCTTGCGTTAAGGTTCGCGATCTCAGCGCCGAGACAGGCGCGAGAAACCGGGGAGGATTTCGTGAAGCATCGGAAGCTGTTTGCGGCGGCATGCGCGTCGCTGATTGTGAGCACATGCGCGGTTCTTGCGGCGGACGCCGTGCCGCAGGCCATTGATCTGGCCGTGAAGCATCGCGGCCGCACGCCGTGGGATGTGGTGCGCGATCCCGCGCGCCATCCGGCTGAGATCGTCGCCTTCGGGCAAATCAAACCCGGAGATAAAGTCGCCGACTTCGTGGCGGGCGATGGCTATTACACGCGCATCCTGGCGATGGCGGTCGGTAACAAGGGCCATGTCTACGCCATGGTGCCGGGGGGCATCGCGGCACGCGCTGAACGCAAAGGCCTGATTGCCAAGCGTGAAGGCAAGCCGCCTTCGGTGGTGATGGCCAAGGACGATATCTATGGCTGCATCATGGGCTGCTATGCGGAAGGCCCGCCGGCGGTGATGCTGAACGTCGACTACATTCTCGCTATCGAGAATATCGCCGAATATCGCGACATCGTGACGGCCTATTGGGAAGGCTGGGACACCTTCGTCGGCACATTCGCGGTGCCCGAACAACTCGATGCGGTGTTCTCGGTCGATGGCTATCACGAAGTGCATTTCAAGAACTCGGGCGTGAACACGGCGAATTTGGCGAAATCCGTCTTCAGCACCATGAAGAACGGTGCTGTGCTCACGATCGTGGATTATGCCGCGGCCAAGGGGCATGGCTTCGCCGATGCCGATACGCTGCATCGCGTCGAAGAAGATGCGGTGAAGAAAGAATTTCTGGCCGCAGGCTTTGTGCTGGATTCCGAAAGCAAGCTTCTGGCGAACGCGCAGGACGATCACACCAAGCCTGCGAACGACAAATCCGATCAGTTCGTGCTGCGCTTCAAGAAACCCGCCAACGCGGCAAACACCGATCACCGGCCGAGCAAGGCGCAAGAAGATGCCGTCATGCACAATTGGTACGGCAATACGATGATCTTCAACGTCGATGCGCTCCAGGGCAAGATTTCGGGCAAGCGCGTGCGCCACACGTTCTACAACGAGGACCACACGTATCAGGAATTCGGCCCGAAAGGCTCAGGTCCGGGGCCGATGCAATCGGGCACATGGTGGTGGGATGCGGATGGCCACAATTGCATGCTGCATCAATATCCTATCGACGAGCGCGGCTTGATCGTGTGCCACACCGATGTGGTGCCGCGTGAGATCAACAAGGTCGTCGACGATCGCACCGATGCGGCGGGTTCGACCAAGATCGAGCTTGTGCCGGGGCACGTGCTGCCCTCGGGTTACGGCCCACCCGCTGCGTCCTAAGCAGGGTTGTTCGACAAAAACAACACGGCCGGAGCATCGCTCCGGCCGTTTTCGTATCTTCGATAGCGAAGCCTATTTCTTCGGTGTGGCGTTGGCGGCCAGCGCCACCGC
>CAIYRG010000155.1 GCA_903928515.1 uncultured Alphaproteobacteria bacterium
ATCTCAGGTCGCGATCAAAATGCTCGGCACCAATGGCGGTGGCTTCTTCAACGCCAATGCGGCGCACCCATTCGAGAACCCAACGGCTCTGTCGAACTTCGTGCAGATGATCTCGATCTTTGCGCTTGGTGCGGCACTGACCAATGTGTTTGGCCGCATGGTCGGCAATCAACGTCAGGGCTGGGCCATCCTCGCAGCGATGGGCGTGCTGTTCCTTGCTGGCGTTACGGTCTGCTATTGGGCCGAAGCCCATGGCACGGAAACGCTTCATGCTCTCGGTCTTTCCGGCGGCAATATGGAAGGCAAAGAAACACGGTTTGGTATCGTCGGCTCGGCGCTATTCGCTGTGATCACAACGGCGGCTTCATGTGGCGCGGTCAACGCCATGCATGATTCCTTCACGGCCCTCGGCGGCATGATCCCGATCATCAACATGGAACTGGGCGAAATCGTCATCGGAGGCGTCGGCGCAGGGCTTTACGGCATGCTGCTGTTTGTCATCGTTACAGTTTTCATTGCGGGTCTGATGGTTGGCCGCACGCCGGAATATGCAGGCAAGAAGATCGAGGCGCGTGAGGTGAAGATGGCCATGCTCGCCATTCTTATCCTGCCGTTGATGATGCTCGGCTGGACCGCAATAGGGGTCGCTTATCCGCCGGCGATCGCTTCGATGGCTAATGCCGGCCCGCACGGGTTCAGCGAGGTACTCTACGCCTTTGTGTCGCAGACAGCGAACAACGGCTCAGCCTTCGGCGGCCTCACCGGCAATATCACCTTCTACAATCTTGCAGGTGCCGTTGCGATGTTCATCGGTCGCTTCTGGGTGATCGTGCCTGCCATGGCAGTCGCCGGTTCGCTCGCCGCCAAAAAAACCGTCGCCGCATCGAGCGGCACGTTCCCTACAACCGGCGGTCTTTTTGTCGGACTTCTTGTCGGCGTCATCTTGATCGTTGGCGGCCTCACTTTCTTTCCCGCGCTCGCGCTTGGCCCGATTGCCGAACATCTTGCGATGTCGGCTGGCAACGTCTTCTGACCGGAGTTGGCAATCATGGATACGTCGAAGATGCGCAAGCGTGTGGCGGCAACGGCGCTGCTCGATCCGGCCATAGTGTTCCCGGCGATCGTTCAGGCGTTCATCAAGCTCGACCCGCGAACACTGATGAAAAACCCGGTCATGTTCGTGCTGGAGGTGGTTACGCTTCTGACCACCGTCCTGCTCGTGCGTGACATCGTTACCGGCGCGCCGTCGATCGGTTTCGAGATTCAAATCGCCATCTGGCTGTGGTTCACGGTGCTGTTCGCCAATTTCGCTGAAGCCGTGGCCGAAGGGCGGGGTAAGGCGCAAGCCGATGCCCTGCGTCGGACGCGCACTGAGACACGGGCCAAGCGCGTGCTATTGCCGAGCAATTATGAGCTTTACGAGGGTGTGGACGCCGACCAGTTGGAGGCTGGCGACCTGGTTATTTGCGAGCCTGGCGACGTTGTGCCCGGCGATGGCGAGGTTATCGAGGGCATCGCCTCGGTCAATGAAGCGGCCGTGACCGGCGAATCCGCCCCTGTCATCCGAGAGTCCGGCGGCGACCGTTCGGCTGTGACCGGCGGCACGACCGTCATTTCCGACCGGATCGTCGTGCGCATCACGTCGTCGCCTGGTTCGTCCTTTCTCGACCGCATGATCAAGCTGGTTGAGGGTGCGGAGCGGCAGAAAACGCCGAACGAAATCGCGCTGACCATTCTGCTTGTCGGCCTCACGATCATCTTTGTGTTCGCAACCGCGACCATCCCGAGTTATGCGGCCTATGCCGGCGGCACAATCTCGATTGTCATGCTGGTAGCGCTGTTCGTCACCTTGATCCCAACGACAATCGGCGCGCTGCTTTCTGCCATCGGCATTGCAGGCATGGACCGGTTGGTGCGCTTCAACGTGTTGGCGATGTCCGGTCGCGCGGTCGAGGCGGCTGGCGACGTAGATACGTTGCTGCTGGACAAGACTGGCACCATCACCTTCGGCAATCGGCTCGCGACCGAGATCATTCCTGTGCCGGGCGTCGGTGAACGCGAGGCGGCGGAAGCCGCATTTCTCGCCAGCGAAGCCGACGAAACCGCGGAAGGTCGTTCGATTGTTGCGCTCGCGCAGGAAAAGTACGGAGTGACAAAGCAAGCAGATCTGGTGGATGCGAAGTTCATCGCGTTCTCGGCGATGACGCGCCTTTCCGGTGTCGATGCTGGAAGCCGTAAATTACGCAAGGGTGCCATCGACTCCGTCTTGGCTTTTGTTCGCCAACAGTTGGGTCAGGGCGTTGCGGAGCCGGCGGCCTTCCGCGCCGCAGTAGACAAGATCGCCCGCGCTGGCGGCACTCCTCTTGGGCTGGCCGAAGGCGGCCGCCTTCTTGGCGTCATTCACCTCAAGGACGTGGTGAAGCCCGATGTGAAAGAGCGGTTCGCTGCGTTGCGCCGCATGGGCATCAAGACGGTGATGATCACCGGTGACAACCCGCTGACCGCTGCCGCCATCGCAGCAGAGGCCGGCGTCGACGATTTTCTCGCCCAGGCCACGCCGGAGAACAAGCTCGCGCTCATCCGTGAA
>CAIYRG010000156.1 GCA_903928515.1 uncultured Alphaproteobacteria bacterium
GTGGGCTCCCCCGCTTTGAGGCGAAAGAACCGGAACCGCGCGCCGGCGTTCGCGGCGGCCACATTCCGGGCAGCCGCAACGTGCACTACGCGCGATTGCTTGCATCCGACGGCACCGTGAAGCCCGCATCGGAGTTACGCGAGTTGTTCTCGGGCCAAGGCGTCGACTTGAACAAACCGCTGATCGCAAGCTGCGGCTCAGGGATCTCCGCTTGCTCCGTGATGCTCGCCGCCGAACTCGCGGGCGCCAAGACAGTCGCCGTCTACGATGGCTCATGGACCGAATGGGGCGGCCGCAAAGATACGCCGGTGGAAACGGGAGCCGCGCCATGACCAAGCCCCCGCGCGAGCGCAACGTCACGGCCACCGTCACATTCTTGGAAATGACCGGGAAGCCCGCGGGCGGGCCACCGCCGCCGCGGCCGATGATGAAGGTGGCGATCCTGCGGGCCGAGCAGCCGCCGATACATTTTTACAAATATCTCTATTCCGAAATCGGCCGCGACTATTGCTGGGTCGAACGGCTGATGCGCAGCGACGCCGAGCTGACGGAGATGCTCCACAATCCGCGTGTGCATCTTTACGTGCTCTATCTCGGCGGCGTGCCCGCTGGCATTGCCGAGTGCGATTTCCGCAAGGACGGTTACGGCTACATCGCCTATTTCGGATTGATCCCCGAATTCGTCGGGCGGCGCATCGCGCCCTGGTTCCTGAACCAGACCATCGAAATGTGCTGGTCGCAGCCGATCAACAAGCTGCTCGTCAACACCTGTACGCTCGATCATCCCCGCGCACTGCCGCTGTATCAGCGCGCAGGGTTCTCAGCCTATGGCCGCGAAGAACGCTTGATCCCCATTCCCACCGATTTTGTTTTGCCGGAACCTAGGCCCGGCTCGGGGCCACAATGACATCGCCCGATTCCGCTCCAGATCCCGGCCAAGGCCCAGAACTCAGTTGGCGCGGAATCATTCTCGGCATTTCCATCACCGCGCTGTTCACCGCCGCCAACATCTATCTTGGGCTCAAGGTTGGCCTCACCTTCGCGACCTCTATTCCCGCGGCCGTAATTTCGATGGCGGTGCTCAGCGTCTTCCGCGACGCCAACATCCGCGAAAACAATATTGTACAAACGGTGGCGTCGGGCGCTGGCGCGTTGTCGTCGATCATCTTCATCCTTCCCGGTCTGATTATCGTCGGCTGGTGGAAGGGCTTTCCGTTCTGGTCGTCGTTCCTGATTTGCGCGGGTGGTGGCGTGCTCGGCGTGCTGTTCAGCATTCCGCTGCGCCGTGCGCTCGTAACCCATTCCGACCTTCCCTATCCCGAAGGCATGGCGGCGGCAGAAATCTTGAAAGTGGGCTCAGCGGTGCGCGGGGCCGACGAAGCGCACACCGGCAATGAAGGCCTGCTCGCCATCATCTATGGCGCGGTTGCTTCCGCCGGACTTGCCTTGCTCACCGCGACGCAAGTGGCAGCAGCCGAGGTGAGCGGCTTCTTTCGTCTGAGTGCCGCCAGCGCCAGCGGTTACGACGTCGCGTTCTCGCTCGCGTTGCTTGGCGTCGGGCATCTGGTGGGATTGTCGGTCGGCATCGCCATGCTGGTGGGCGTTCTTATTGCCTGGGGAGCGGCCGTGCCGGTTCTCACCGCGCTCACGCCTCTCACCGACGGCACACTCGAAAGCCAAGTGATGCACTTGTGGAGCACACAGGTGCGCTTCATTGGTGCGGGCGCGATTGCCGTCGCGGCGTTATGGACCCTGGCGAAGCTAATCGTGCCGGTCTTTTCCGGCTTCACGAAAACCATCGCCAACGCGCGTGCGAAATCCACAAGCGACGATCAGACCGATGTGGACATGTCGGTCACGTCCATTGTGGTACTCACCATTCTTTGCCTGGGCGTGATCGGCGTGGCCGAGTGGCTGTTCGCGCGCGACAGCGCGCTTGCCGGAAGCGCACTCGCCTTCTCGCTCGCCGCCATTCCCTACATCGTCATTGGCGGCTTCGCGGTGTCGGCGATCTGCGGCTATATGGCGGGACTGATCGGTTCATCGAATAGCCCGGTGTCGGGCGTCGGGATTCTGGCGGTCGTCATCTACGCATCGCTGCTGGTGCTGTTCGTCACGCCCACGGCACAAAACACACAGTCACTCGTTGCCTTCGCGTTGTTCACAACAACTGTGGTGTTCGCCGCCGCGATTACCTCCAACGACAACCTGCAAGACTTGAAAACCGGCCAGATCGTCGGCGCCGCGCCCTGGCGCCAGCAAGTGGCTCTGATCATTGGCGTAATCGCAGGCGCCGCTGTTGTGCCGCCCATTCTCAACTTGCTGGCGCACGCCTATGGCTTCGCCGGCGCACCGCCAAACCCCGATATTCTCGGCAAACCGCTGCCCGCGCCGCAAGCGAATCTTTTGTCCGCGCTGGCGCTGGGCGTCATCGGCGAAAAGCTGAATTGGACGATGATCCTGATCGGCGCCGGCGTTGGTGCGGTCGTCATCGCCATTGACGCGGCTCTGGGCGCCAAAAAATGGACCCGCCTGCCGCCGCTTGCTGTGGGCCTCGGGATTTACCTGCCGATGTCCGCGACCGCGGCCGTCACGCTCGGAGCGCTCGTGGGCTGGTGGTACAACCGCCGCGCCGAGCGCCAAGCCGACCCGCAGCGTGCGCAGCATCTGGGGGTGCTGGTGGCCTCAGGGCTGATTGTCGGCGAAAGCCTGTTCGGCGTTCTGAACGCGGGGCTGATCGTGGCACTCGGCAAGGACGCGCCGTTGGCACTCATACCCGGCACGGACGCACTCGAATCCTGGATCGGCGTGGGGAGCTTTCTGCTGTTGATCGTCCTGCTGTATCGCCAGATCCGGCGCAGCGAGAAATTGCGCAACCTTGCGGAATCCGCGCAACAGGAACTGGCGGACGCGAAGGAGCAGGCGGAAACCGCCAGCCGCAGCAAATCGGAATTCCTTGCGACGGTCAGCCA
>CAIYRG010000157.1 GCA_903928515.1 uncultured Alphaproteobacteria bacterium
ATCGGCAATGCCGTCGGCCTCGTGGTCGTCGTCCTCTTCATCGTGGTCATGATCGTGCCCGGCGTGCCCATACCCGGCGTGGTCGTGGACCTCGTCGTCACGGTCGTCATGCGCGTTGTCGTCTTCGTGCGTGTGTTCGGCATGTTCTTCGCCGACGATGCCACCTTCGGTTTCTTCCCGTTCCTCGGCGTCTTCGTCCTCGCGTTCCTCTTCACTCTCGCCTTCGCCCGGTGCGGCGGACGGGATGGAATCGAAGGAATCGACGTCGTCGTCGTCCATGCGCCGCGCGGATTGCGCCGCGATCAGCGCCAAACGGTCGGCGACGGGGATTTGGTAGTAGTCGGGATGGATTTCCGAAAAGGCGAGGAAGCCCTGGCGGTTGCCGCCGTACTCGACGAAGGCGGCTTGGAGCGAAGGCTCCACGCGCGTGACTTTCGCGAGTTAGATATTGCCCTTAAGCGGGCGTCGCGACGCGGCTTCGAAGTCGAATTCCTCGACCTTGTTGCCGTCCAGAACGACCACCCGAGTTTCCTCCGGGTGACTCGCATCGATAAACATACGTTTGGCCATGAATGTCTCCGTGCGCCGCCGGCCACACAGACAATCGCACGGCGCGCGTTTTCACAGGCGCGGCGTGGGTCGTGGCGGAATGGGCGCGTTGTTGGTGGGACAGGGCTGCCCGCGCGGGCGCCTCATCGGCCGCATAAGAAGCGGCGAGGTGGGGAAGGGCGCGAGAGGCAGTGAAACCTGTCATCATTATTTCAATGTCGGCTGAGGCGTTGTCGCCAGAGCCAGTGTTCCGTGGCCGCGGCCTGCCCGCGGCAAGCGCGGAAAGGGGCGGGGTGTCTGCCTTCCTCATGCTGGTTGGCGAAGCGCCAAGAAACGGAGCGAACAGGCAGAGTCCCTGTTTAATGGACCTATCCGGTCCGGAGCAAGGACTTTGGGGAAAATCACGGATTTGGCGGCTTTCCGCGTATCCGAAAGTTCCCTGCAGACATGTCTAAGGGGCCAGTCGCTAACGAAGTATAAATGCTTCGAGTCGAGATTGATCAAATCCGGTTACTGCCGCACCTAACAACCGGCAGCGCTTAGAGAATTCGGGGATTAACGCTGATGCGTTTGGGCCGGGGCATGACGGTTCGACGTGCTGCCTTGGCGGCTCTCCTGGTATTGCCATTCGTCACGTCCAGCCAGGCACAACCCGTCCCCACGCCGGTTCCCCGGCCCTCTCCATCCACGGCCCCGTCCGATCCCATCGGCGCCCTGATCGCCCAGCAGAGCCAATCCGCCCCGCCGGCCGTGATCGGCATGCGGCTCGCCGAGCAGACCGGGAGCACACGGATCGTGGTGGAGCTTTCCGATCCGGTGCGCGCCAACGTGTTCACGCTCACCAGCCCGAACCGCGTGGTCATCGACCTGCCTGAAGTGCTGTGGCGCATCGGGCAGGATTCGAAGCCCTCGGGCAAAGGCATCGTGCAGAGCTACCGGTATGGCCTGTTTCGCCAAGGCAATTCGCGTTTCGTCATCGATTTGAACCAGCCGGCGCGCGTGAACATGCCCCAGCTTCTGCCGCCCGAAGGCGGCTTCGGATTCCGGCTGGTGCTCGATCTCGCTCCGACCACTCCGGAAGAATTCGCCTCTCACGCGGGCTGGCCGAACGGCAGCCGCATTGGCCCGTCCAACGCCGTTGCGGCCATTCCCGCAGCCCCCGTTGTGGCGCCGCCGCCGCTGGTAGCGGCACCAGCGCCCGCGCCGCCCGCGAAATCCAACGGGCCCAAGATCATCATCGTGGATGCCGGCCATGGCGGCATCGATCCCGGAACGCATGGCGGAACGGGCTTGCAGGAGAAAGACATCGTTCTGGCGGTGGCCCATGAATTGCGCACGGCGCTGGAATCGCGCGGCGGCCGTTACAAAGTGAAGCTCACGCGCGACACCGACGTGTTCATTCCGTTGGGAGACCGCGTGAAGATCGCGCGCGCCAACAAAGGCGATCTGTTCGTCTCGCTGCATATCGATTTTAACGACCACCACGAAATCCGGGGCGCGTCGATCTACACGCTATCGGACGACGCCTCCGACCGTGAAGCCGCCAAGCTGGCCGGTAAGGAAAACATGTCCGACGTGATCGCGGGCGTGGACCTGACGGGCGAGAACAATCCTGTCGCCTCGATCCTTATCGATCTGGCCCAGCGCGACACGATGAACCGATCGGTGCGCTTTGCCGAAACCGTTCTGACGCAACTCCCTGTCGCCACGATGGTGCGCCCGACGACGCCGCATCGCTCGGCCGGCTTTGCCGTGCTCAAAGGGCCCGACATTCCGGCCGTGCTGATCGAGCTGGGTTATCTCTCGAACCCACAGGATGAGGCCGAGATGGAAACCACCGGCTGGCGCAAGAACGTCGCGGAGGCCGTGGCCAAGTCTATCGACAAGCATTTCGCGGGCGCGGTTCCTCAGGCGCAGCGGCAGGCTGCCGCACCCTGACGCAATTTGGCCGGATTTTCCCGGCCAAATGGGCGGGGTTAAAGCCCGTATTAATCCCATTGGCCGATGTATTTGGATGCCGAAGTGCTAATAGAGGAGCCATCCGCTTTGCCTTGGCGTTCGCGTCGCACGCGGACCGGCAGCTGGATTCCGTTGGTGTGAAATGCCCCGTTACCTAAAATATTCTCTCGTCGGTCTCGGCAGCCTCGCGTTGGCCGGTTTCATCGCCGTCGCGCTGTACGTGTTCTGGATCACGCGCGATCTCCCCGATTACGCATCGCTCTCGCATTACGAGCCGCCCGTCACCACGCGCGTCTATGCCGGCAACGGCACGTTGATCGGAGAGTACGCGCGCGAACGCCGCATCTTCGTGCCGGTGAACTTCATTCCGCCGCTGGTGCGCGAGGCGTTCATTTCGGCCGAGGACAAGAATTTCTACAGCCATCCCGGCATCGACATTTTCGGCATCATGCGCGCTTCGATCAACAACGTATCGAACGCCATGGAAGACCGGCGCCTGCAGGGCGCGTCCACCATCACGCAGCAGGTGGCGAAGAACTTCCTTTTGAACAGCGACGTGAAAGTGTCGCGCAAAGTGCGCGAAGCCATTCTCGCCATGCGCATCGACAATGCGTTCAGCAAGGATCAGATCCTTGAGCTGTATCTCAACGAAATTTTCCTCGGCGAAAACTCTTATGGTGTCGCGGCTGCGGCGCTGAACTATTTCGGTAAGTCGCTCGACGAGTTGACGCCGGCCGAAGCCGCCTATCTCGGTGCACTCCCCAAAGCGCCGTCGAACTATTCGCCCGCACGTCATAAGGCCTCCGCTGTTGCACGCCGCAACTGGGTGCTCGATAATATGGCCGACAATGGCTACATCACGCGCGCACAGGCCGAAGAGGGCAAAGCCACCGATCTCGTGACGCAGACGCGCGCGATTGGTGCTGTCGCACCAGATGTGGATTACTTCGTCGAAGAAGTGCGCCGCTTTCTCTATTCCAAATATGGGGAACAATCGCTTTACGATGGCGGTCTGCAGGTGCGCTCCACACTGGACACGCACATCCAGGATATCGCCGTGCGCTCCCTTCGCGCCGGTTTGCTTGCCTATGATCGCCGCCATGGTTGGCGTGGTCCGGTAGCCCAAATCGATCCCACGGGTTATTGGCAGCAAGCGTTGGCTCGCGTGCCGAACCAATCGGGTGTGCCCACTTGGCATCTTGCGGTTGTCACCGCGACGTCGCCGTCCGAAGCAACCATTGCCTTCGCCGATGGAAGCCACGGCACGATCCCGCTCTCCGAATTGAAGTGGGCGCGCAAGCAGATCAAAACCTATGTCGGCGCGGAAGTGAAAGCGCCGTCCGACGTGGTGAAAGCAGGCGATGTTGTTTACGTCGAGCCGGTGACGATCACGGCCCCGCCCGCCGACGCCAAAGTGGCCGATGCAAAGGGCGCGAACGGCAAAGCCGTCGTCATTACCCCCGTTGTCGCCATCCCGACGCCCGCCAACACCTACGGCTTGCGGCAATTGCCCGCCGTGAACGGCGCCATCGTGGCGATGGACCCATTCACCGGACATGTTCTCGCGCTTTCGGGCGGATTCTCCTACGGCTCGTCGGAATTTGACCGCGCGATGCAGGCGCAGCGCCAGCCGGGTTCAACTTTCAAGCCGATGGTGTACGCCACCGCGCTCGACCACGGTTACACGCCGATCTCCAAAGTGCTCGACGGTCCGTTCGCGGTGGAGCAGGGGCCCGGTCTGCCGATGTGGGCGCCGGAAAATTATGAGACCGGTGAGTATCTCGGCATGACGACGCTGCGCGTTGGCGTCGAACAATCCCGCAACGTGATGACGGCGCGGCTAGCGCACGATCTCGGTATGGAGTCGGTGGCGCAAACCGCCGAGCGCATGGGGCTGTGCGATCATCTGCCGCGCCTGCTCGCCATGTCACTGGGTGCCGGCGAAACCACGCTGCTGCGCCTCACCACGACCTATTCGGAATTCGTGAATGGCGGACGCAAGCTTGAGCCGACGTTGATCGATCGCGTGCAAGATCGACACGGCAAGACGGTGTATCGCTTCGACATGCGCAACTGCACCGACTGCGCGCAGGATGCGTGGCACAGCCAAGAGGAGCCGTTGCTCGACGAGAACCGCCCGCAAGTGCTCGATCCGCGCACGGCCTATCAGATCGTATCCATTCTCGAAGGCGTCGTGCAGCGCGGCACCGGTTCGGCCATCGCGGCCGTGGGCAAGCCGCTGGCCGGCAAGACCGGCACGTCGAGCGATTTCCACGACACCTGGTTTGTTGGCTTCTCGCCGGACTTGGCGCTGGGCGTGTTTGTCGGCTTCGACAATCCGCAATCGCTCGGCAATGGCGAAGCCGGCGCGCAAACCGCAGCGCCGATCTTCCGCGATTTCATGAAGGAAGCGCTGGTCAATCAGCCGGGCACACCGTTCCGTATCCCGACGGGTATCGTGTTGGTGCCGGTGGATGCCAAGACTGGCACGCCGGAACCGGCAGGCACGCCCGGCGCGATCATGGAAGCCTTCAAGCCCGGTACGGAGCCGGGCTCGGAAACAGCCGATGCGTTCGCCCCTGACAATTCGGGGAGTAGCGCACCATCCGCGCCGCCTGCCGCGAATGCGCCGCCGCCTCCGGCCGATTCTGTGAACGTGCAAATCGGCAAGGGTACCGGCGGGCTTTACTGATCCGTATTTTCTGAAACGCAAAAGGCCGCGCACATCCATGCGCGGCCTTTTTTTGTCGCAAAACGCTTTCGAAATTTCGCCGGATTACACCGGCTGCCCAGTGAGAAATTCGGCCAGTTTCTCGAACGAACCGCTCCAGCCGTCGTTGTGGCTGTTGCGCGAATCCACATTCACGAAATTCTCCTGCATCAAGGTCAGCAAGGTCTTGCCGCCGACATCGCGGAACGTGATCGTCACCAGGGTTTCGCCGGCCGGCATGTTGTTGGTGGCCGTTGCCTCACATGCCCAGCTGAACACCAGGCGCTCAGGCCGCACGATTTCCTTATAGACGCCGGCGACCGTGGGGCCGGGGCCGTCTTGGCGGTTCATCTGAATGCGATATTGGCCACCGACGCGCGGTTCAAGAAGTGTTGCGGTTGCGCCGATGCTGCGCGGGCCCATCCATTTCGAAACTTGCTTGGGATCGAGCCACGCATCGAACACGCGTTCGCGCGGCGCGTCGAATGTGTGCTGGATGACAAGTGTGGTGTCGGCATTGGGTTTAACGGCGGCGTTTGACATGGGACTTCTCCTTTGAGGGTTTGGTTGCTTCGAGATGTTCGGCGAGGCGCAAGAAGCTCTCGCCCCAGAAGCGGCGATAGAACTCCAACCATTCGGCAGGGGCTGCGAAGCCATCCGCGTTCAAGCGGCAGCGGCGGAACTGTCCGTAGCGTTCCTGTGAGATGAGGGAGGCTGCTTCCAGCACGCTTAGATGGCGCGAGACGGCGGGCAGCGAGATGTCGAAGGGCGCGGCGAGTTCGCTCACCGTGGCTTCGCCCTCGGCCAGCCGCGCGAGGATGGCGCGCCGGGTGGGATCGGCGAAAGCGGCAAAAGCGCGGTCGAGGTTTGGCTGCATCGGTTCCTACATTTAATCATTTAACATAGTCATTAAATATCGAAGGCGGCCCGCCGTCAAGCGGACAATTTGGTGGAACATCTCCGCGCCTTTACCGGGGGCGATGCTGCCCCTATATCAACGGCCTCATTTGAGGCGTCCCATGCGAGTCGAAACCGAACGGACCATCACCGATCTCAAGCAGTCGTTGGCACTGCTGAGGAGGCATCTTTGACTGGGATAATGCCGTCCGCCGACTCGACGAACTGAACGCCAAAGCCGAGCGCGCCGATTTCTGGAACGATGCCGCGTCTGCCCAAAAGCAGATGCGCGAGCGCACGCAATTGGAAGAGGCGCTGGGCGCCTATCGCACCGTGGAGCGCGAGCTAACCGACGCCGAAGGCATGATCGAGTTGGCCGAGGCCGAAGGCGAGAAGGCAATGTTGGCCGACGCCGAAGCCTCGCTCGCACCGTTAAAGGTGCGCGTTGATGCGATGAAGATCGAATCCATGCTCTCGGGCGAGGCCGATTCCAACGACGCCTATCTGGAAATCCACGCGGGTGCCGGCGGCACAGAGAGCCAGGATTGGGCCTCGATCCTGCTGCGCATGTATACGCGCTGGGCGGAGCGCAAAGGCTACAAAGTCGAATATATGGAAGAGAGCGAAGGCGAAGAGGCGGGCATCAAATCTGTGACGCTGCTCATCACCGGTCACAACGCTTACGGTTGGCTGAAGACGGAAACCGGCGTGCACCGCCTGGTGCGCATCTCGCCTTTCGATTCCAACGCGCGGCGGCATACGAGCTTTGCATCCGTCGGCACTTTCCCGGTGATCGACGACAAGATCGAGATCGAGATTCCCGATAAGGATGTGCGCATCGACGTCTATCGCGCCTCGGGCGCGGGCGGCCAGCACGTCAACAAGACGGAAAGTGCGGTGCGCATCACGCATCTGCCGACGAACATCGTGGTGCAATGCCAGAACGACCGCTCGCAGCATAAGAACCGGGCCCAGGCCTGGGACATGCTGCGTGCGCGCATCTATGAAGCCGAGATCCGCAAGCGCGAGGAAGCCGCGCAGGCTTTGGCCGACTCGAAGAGCGATATCGGCTGGGGCCACCAGATCCGCTCTTACGTGATGCAGCCCTATCAGCTGGTGAAAGATTTGCGCACCGGCGTGGAAAGCCATTCGCCGAGTGACGTGCTGGACGGTGCGCTTGATCCGTTCATGGCGGCATCGCTCGCGCAACGCATCGGCGGCGAAGATTTCGGCACCGTGTCGGATATCGAATAGCAAAAGGCCCGCGGGTGACCGCGGGCCTTTGTCATTCCACTTCAGAAAACTATCAGCCTTTGATCGGCTTATATTCGGCCGTGACCGGCGGACGCTGCGAGACGATTGGACGTTCGTCGGCGCCGTTCGCGGTGCGGATCGGCATTGCCGCGGCTTGCTGCAGAGGCGGTGCGGGGCGGTTGATCACCTGCGCTGCGGTCGCGGGACGGCGCAGCGATAGCGCTTCTGATTCCTCGGCCAGCGGATTGTCGGAGTGGCGGCAATTGCCTTCGAAGAAGGCGCCGGCTTCCATCGCCAAAGCTTCGTGCAGGATGTTGCCTTCGACATGGCAGGTGGCGCAGAGCTGTACCTTGCGGGCCTTGATCGCGCCCTGCACGCGGCCGCGGATCACCGCGTCCTCGGCGTAGATGTCCCCTTCGATGACGGCGCGCTCGCCGATCACCAGCGACGTGGCGCGGATGTCGCCCTCGACGCGGCCATCGATCTGCACATCGCCCGAGGAGACCAGCATGCCTTTCACGACCAGATCGCCCGAGATGATCGAGGGCGCATTGGCGCGCTGCGAGCGCTGCGCCTTGCCGTTCGACTGCGCGGAGGCAATGGCTTCGGGTTGCTGATCTTTACTCTTGGAGAACATAACGGCCCGCCTTCAAAAAGTTGCTCGGATCTCTTGCAGCGTCGCCGTACCAGACTTCGTAATGGACGTGCGGCCCAGTGCTGCGCCCCGTCGATCCGAGTTTCCCGACAGGAACGCCCTTCGCGATCTTTGTACCAACGGAGACAAGAATAGAGCGTAAATGCCCATAGCGGGTGCGGATTCCGTGACCATGGTCAATTTCCACGGTGTTGCCGTAACCGTTGCGTTCGCCCGCGAACACAACGACGCCCGGCGCGGTGGCGCGCACGGGTGAATTGGTCGGGCCCGAGAAGTCGAGCCCGGAGTGGAAGGCCAAGGCTTTGGTAAAGGGATCGCGGCGCACGCCAAAACCGCTGGATTGCTCGAATTCCGCCCCGATGACGGGGCGCGTGAGCGGCACGGATGTCATCGCCTTAACCAAGTCGCTCAGATCCGTGAGCGAGTCCTGCGCGTCCGACAGATGCGTATAATATTCGCCTTCACTGCTCTTCGTGAACGCGGCGGGCAGGGGGATTAACGGACCGCCGACGCCTTTCTGGCTGCCGCGCATCAGCGCGTCGGCGTTCACGCCTGCGATCTTCAACGCTTGGCGATAGCGCCCGCTCTGGTTCGACAGATCGGTGTTCAGTTCGGTGAGCAGCGAAAGCTCGCGGGATTTCAGCCCATCGATGCGTTGCTCCTCGGTCGCGATATGGGCGAGTGCAGGATTGTTCAGGGCGGGATCGGTGCCCCGGCGCTTGCGCGCGAACAGCACGCTCAATTTGTCTACGGTGCCGCGCAGGAAGCTTTGGCGGCGCAGGCCTGGAGGCAGGACTCCCTTCGGCGCGGTGGTCGCCGGTGCGGGCTTCGCTTCTTCGGCGGGGGCGGTGTCGAAACTCGAGGGCGCGGCGGAGGCGGGTGCCAGAGGCATCGTCGGTTCGGCGCCGTCGAGCGGTGCGGCACTTCCACTCGCATCGTCATCGCCGGTGGGGCCGGATTGCGGGGCGATGCGCGCCGTTGTGGAGTCGGCGGCAGAGGCGCCCCCACTGAGCGAGGCTTCCAGCTTGCGCTTGTGCTCGATGATGTCGGCGAGCGCGTTCTGCTGGTTCTGGAAGGAGTCGACGACGGTTTTGACGTGATCCTCGGTGGAAACAACGACACTGTTCAGCTCGTCATACGAGAGCTGCAAATCGGCCACGCGCGCCTCGTAAGAGGACTGCATCTCGTGGAAGCGGCGATCCTTGGTGGCGATGATGCGGTCTTTGAAGATGACGTTCACGGAGGTGAACGCGACCCAACCTAAGAATATCAGGGTGATCCCCGCGAGGATCGCCTGCATCAATGGGCCGAAGACAAAGAACTGCACCCGGCCGTCGGACCGGATGTAAATTTGGCGCTCGGGAAACGTAGCGCAGAGAAAAGCCCAGGTTCGCTCTTTCAGCGAATCGGACATAAGCCCACCCTCGATCGCCGGTTGTCCGGCATTGCCCCATTAAGACGACATTTCATCGAGTTTTAGGCGAAGGATCAAGTTCTTACGCCCGGAAAATGCGCTTCCGGTTAATGCTGCCGCAGATCAAAATGGTCGCACAAGTTCCTCACGGAACTGTCACAAAGACAGGGCCTTGATGGCCTCAAGCACTGCCTCGGCATGGCCCGGAACCGTGACTTTCCGCCAAATTTTCCGGATCACGCCCTTGGCATCGATCAGGAACGTGGCGCGCTCCATGCCCATGTATTTGCGGCCATAGAGGCTTTTCTCGACCCACACGCCGTAATCCTGCGCGGTCTTTATTTCTTCGTCCGAGGCCAGATGCACGGTCAGCTTGTGCTTGGCCTTGAACTTGTCGTGGCTCTTGGGACTGTCCTTAGAGACCCCGACGATCACCGCACCGGCCGCTTTGAAGCGCTTGGCGGCCGCGGAGAAATCGATGGCCTCCTTGGTGCAGCCCGTGGTGTCGTCCTTCGGGTAGAAATACAGAACTACGGTCTGGCCTTTGAAGCCCGCCAGCGACAGCGTCTCGCCGCCATCGGCCGGAAGGCTGAACGCGGGTGCCTTGTCGCCTTCTTGTGGACCGGGAGCATTGGCCTTCGCGGCCTTGGGCACGGAGGCTTTGACCTTCACGGAAGCCTTCACCGTCTTTTTAACTGCATTTGCCATGTATCCTCCCGCCGTTTGAGACCGTTGTTAACGGTTTGAGAGTACGCGATAAGCACGAAGCACCAAAGCTTCGGCAGTTGGAAAAAGTGGGGGTTTCGTCCGCTTAAGACCGTGGTTCAGCCCACGTTCAGCCAGCGGATTGTACGTACAGCCGGATCAGGGGCCGGCGGAGTAAGATTAGTTGCGAATGCCAACCCGCCATTTGCGGCGCGCCCTTATCATCGCCGGTGCAGTCGTTGCCGCGTTGCTCTTCTTTGTGGGCGGCATCGCGTTGCGCGTGCTTATGGGTCCGATCTCTTTGGGGCCGTTCGCGGGCGCCATCGAAGACGCCCTGAACAGCTCGGTCTCGGGCCTCGTCATTCGCTTCGACCAAGCCGAACTCGAAT